>JABABO010000020.1 GCA_014238195.1 Kordiimonadaceae bacterium
CAAACGAGCCACGGCCCAGCCAAACGGGACGGGCAAAGATGGTGGCCCCCATGACAAGGCCCGTATCGGCCATACTGTCATCGCCGATACGGTAGACCTCAATTTCATGTGGTCGTTCAATATCATTGGGAAGACAAATTGTCTCCTTTTGACTTGGCTGCAAAATTTCAGCATCTGAAATTATAGACCCTTTAAGTCGCGTCTTGAGCGTCCCTGTCTTGAAGGGATTGTTAGGACCACTGACTAAAGCATAAACCCTTTTAGAATCAATTCCGTGCTTTGACAGGACTTCTGCTACTTTTTCAGCGAGTTCATACTCAAGGTATTTTTTCTTACTTCGATTCTCGCGGTTATTATAAGTTGGGAATGGCAGGCCTAACGCATCGGCAAAAGCCCGTATACTAAGCCCCGCTTCTTGGCGTAATTCACGTAAAGCCTGACCTGAAATTATAGTGTTGCTCATAAATAACCTCTATAAAACTATGCCTGTATGTATCATATATGGGCACACTGTCAGTTGCCTTTATGAATACATTTGCCCTTGACGAATGTTTTCATTTTAGATACATTCGGCGCATGACACCCTCAGAACATATAATTGAATGCAAATTTGGCGGAATCCGTCCAATGGCCCGAATTATCAAAAAGCCACCCGCAACGGTCGCTAATTGGAAAAAAAGAGGGATACCTGCGCGTCATCAACAATGCCTTCTTGATATAGCTCGTGCACAAAACATTGACCTAACACCTGCTGACTTTTTTAAAAAAGCATTTCCGCCTAATTAAACCAAGGAGGCCTGCCATGCCAAAGCCCAATTGCGTGCAGGAAGACCCAGATTTAACCAAAAAGCTGCCTAAAAAACTGCCTAAAAAACTGCCGAAAAAACTGCCCGACAAGCTTATGGATGCGGCACACTTCCGTGACATATTTTGCGCGTATGTTGGGTATGGTCAGACCGCCATGCAAAGCCTTGCCAATGACACTGGCATCCCGCTGAACAGCCTGAAAAATTACCAGAGCGGTTTAGCGATGCCTGGGCTGGATTATACCTTGCGCTTGATGCGGGCCTTGCCCGCGGCGTTTACCAACCAGATTATGCAGCAGGCGGGATTGCAAACCGCCCCACTGCCCAACACGCTGGCCGGTGACAATGCCACACCGTTCACGGTGGCGTGGGTGGCGGCACGGCTGGTGAGATTTTTGAATGATGCGGTGGCACGGCGCGGCGGCGTTCTGCGCCGCGGTGACTTGTTGGCGCTGCGCCCTGTGGTGCGGGAACTGGCGAGCGAAGCGACACGGTACCTAATCACTACAGACCCCAACACTACAGACCCCAACACCAAAGACCGAAAAGGAAAAGAACGATGGGCCAAACGCATATTAGCGCAAACGACCAGCTGCGGAGCTTTGTTGAGCGCATTGAACGGCTGGAAACCGACAAGCAAGGCATCAGCGACGACATTAAGGGCGTTTACTGCCCTAGAAAAGTCTTGGCCAAAGCCATCGGATTTGATCCAGCAATCATGAGAAAGGTGATCGCTGTGCGCAAGATGGATGACGGGGACCGCCAAGAACAAGAGGCACTGCTGGACGTATACCTACATGCGGTAAGCGGTTAGGTGTCAACAGGGCAGTGAAGCGCATGAGCAAGACAAGCAAAAAACAGACAATAGTAAATGGAGTTATATATGCCAAAGCGTGATGCTGTATCATATATACATTGGTTTTTTGATGACATTCGGTCTGGTACTTCAAGGATGAGTGCCGAAGACTTTGGCGTATACGTTCGTTTGCTAAACTTATATTGGACAAGAAAATGCAAACTACCAGCAGATGATGACCAATGGCTGGCCCGAGAGGCGGGAGTTTCAACACGAAAATTTAAAAGCATAAAAGCTAGATTAACAAATGGCGATGAAGCCAAGTTTTTAATTGAAAATGGTTTTATAACTCATGAAAGAGGATTTAAAAGCTACGAAAAATCGCTGAATACTATGCAAACTTCACAGATAAATGGTAGTAAAAACAGGATAAAAAAGCCTGAAAAAAATGCTAAGTCTTTGAATTTATTAGAGACGAAGGGGACCAGTGGGTATACCCATGATGACACCCACGGGTATAGCTACCATAACCATAACCATAATAAAGATAAAAAAGAAGATACTAACGTATCTTCCAAAAAAAATGATTGTGACGATGTTCAACACAATGATGTCGATGAAAAAAAAGCAGCGGCAAAAAATAACCTGCGTGGCACCAGACTGAACCCTGATTGGTCATGCAGTGAAGGGTTGCTGCAAGCGATCATGACGCGATGGCACTTAAGCCGACCTGACATTCAGGATCAAGAAACCCTGTTCAAGGATTATTGGTTCGGGGAAAGTGGCAACCGTGCCGTTAAGCGTGACTGGGATGCCGCCTTTCGGGTGTGGTGTGGACGTAGCACCACGAGCCGTGCCCCGCCGCACAGCAACAGCGTTCAAGACCAGCTTCAAAAACAAATCAACTTAGGCAGCCGTGATGGCTGGGATGATATTGACCCGGAGAATATTGTGATATGATGTATACTTGCGAAAAACACGGCGAACATAAAATCAGTCGTTACGCCAAAAGCATGGCAAACCCTTGCCCGATTTGCCGCCGCGCCACTCTGTTACCCTGCCGTTTTCAAAAGGCTGACCTTAACGATTTTATAACGGGGGAAGGCTTGGAAGCCCAAAACTGGTTGCAAGGCCCCATGCAAAATAACCTGCTAATCCTTGGCCCGAGTGGTACAGGCAAAACACACCTAGCCTCAGCAATAACCATAGCGATTCCTGACCCTTGTGTTCTGGCAAAACTGATAACTGCACGCGAAATGTCGCAAGCTATTATCGCCAAGGGGACCGATAAAGAATTTTCCGAAAGGGCATTTTTGATTATCGATGAAATTGGACGGTCGTTTCACACTCCTGCCGAACAAGACCGTATGTTTGATGTGGTCAATAGCCGCTACAATGAAATGCTGCCCACGGTTTTTGTGTCGAACCTTAAACCAGAAGACCTGAGACCCGCATGGGGGGATGCTCTGACAGGTCGGATTATGGACGGGGCAAAAATCATCCTAATGCGGGGGGAAGATCGGCGAATTGTTAACAAAATTGGACCTTCGCGCGTGCGCAGTGATACGTCCAGTGATGCCTCCAGTGTTGTGCGCAGCAATGCCCCCAGTGATGCGGCTGAGTAGGGGGCGGCGTGGCGGTATCCCCTGAAAATACGGACTGTATCGACGTGATCGGGGATAGGGACAGTCGCCAGATTATGGCGGCGCTGAAACGGGCGGACACGGTGCTTGCGCTGGCGCACAAGGGGGGAGCGGGACCCATCGGCATGTATGCATCGGCGCTGGCGCTGGGGGATATGGACGGTAAACTGCCAACCGTGATGACGCCGCAGAATTTTGCGAGGCTTGGCTTGGCGTTACTGGCATTATCAGGGGGTGGGCGGTGTGACTTAGTCGGTACAAAGGGGGTGACAGAAGGGGGTATGCGTGGGTAGCCAAGGACCAGAACAAGGACCAGAAGAACGGCGCTTACGGGCGCTGTGGGGTGTCATCGACGGCGGGCATGTGTTTGACCTAGCGCTGAAGGGCAATTTAGGTGTGCTTGCAGACGGCGTGGACGGTGGCTTTGACACGGCTGTCAGTATGGTGATGATGGCGAAGGACGCCGTAGAATCCGACAGCCAAGGCCAGCACAGCGACCCCGCGACCCTGCAAACCCGCACCAAACGTAAGCAATGCCCTATTGCCACGCTGTTTGCCCATGACAGGATTGATAGCGGCCTGTACCGCGCGGCGCAAGAAATTGAAGCCGCTTACCGCCTGATATCCGATGATGTGAAAATACCGCAGTTCCGCTACCGCGAGCAAGTCGGGGTGATGCAGTTGCCTTACGACGATGAACCCCTGAGCGAAATTCTGGTGCAGCAACGCTACATGCACTGGAGCGACGCGATGCAGGCCAAAAACCAACCGCTTGCCATGGTATTAGATATTATCGTTGATGGTAAATCTTTCGTCTGGTCAGACCGCCATTATAAGCAACGCAAGGGCAATGCTGCGCGGTTAACGGTTAAGGCCCTGAACCTGTATAGCACCGTTAAACGCAGATTAAATGCCCAGCGTGCGGGTTAAATTTTAGGCGTTGGCTAGAAATTGGCGAGCCGCCGTGGCTAGGAATTGACTGCGGCCACGCCCCCCTGTGTAGCCATCAATCCGAGCCACCAAGCTTTCAGGCAGTGTAACATTACAGCGCACCGACTTGCCCGAAGTTTCCACCGCAACCGCCGCAACCGCCGCATAGTCCCCATCTTGAAAATCTGGGTCTAAGCTGTCCATAGCACCGTCCCATTCAGGGCTGGGCAATGGGTCCCCGTCTGCTTCCATCAACGCGATATGACTGGCAAGCGCTGCTTGCAGATTGCTGAGTGTATCGGCAACGCTATCACCCGCCGCAATGCAGCCCAATACATCAGGCATAAACGCACTGTAATTATGGTCCCCACGTTCGATTAACGCTAAGTATGTTTGGGTGGTCATTTTTAAGCTCCTTCATCATAGATTTAGAGAGTGTCTTTCAACAAAAAACTAAGGTTATCGAAACCGTACCCCACTGGCTTTTTCAATACTGATAAGCGTTTTAATATTCACGTCCTTAACAGGGTGTGGCACTGTGATCTTGCCTTTTTTGGTAGGGTGTTTAAAATTTTCATGGTCACCTTTACCGCCTTTCACGCGGTACCATCCATCCGCTTGCAGTTTTTTGATGATCAACCTTGATTGCATGATTTGATTCCTTCATGTATCAATTTATACGCATGAATGCGCATAATGTCAATGAAACAGTTTTTTGCCGTTTATTTATAAGGCTTTAGGTCATTTTCAGTAAAAAAATACTCAAACTGCAATTTCCCCCCTTGACAGTTGGGGGCAGTTAAGGCACCTTTTGTGCAACCATCTAAAAAGTGCGCCAGAATAAGGTGTTTTAACAATGACCACAGTGTTTAAGGGAAACCTTGAGCGCTTTTTTTGTGTGCTTTTTATGGAAAACAGACCTTAAGCAACCAACCCTTAAGCAATCATTCAGGAAAAAACCATGAAACTGACTAAACCAAGAGCCGCGACGGCGCTGGACGCTGACGCTGTGGCTGAGGCTGAGGCCCAAGAAAAACTGCGCGAGCAGACGCTGATTAATTTCAGCACCGAAATGGATGTTTTGTTGATGGCGTTTGTGAAGGAAATTAGCCAAAACGGGGCAATAGGCCAAAACGGGAAAATAGGCTGTGATGAAGATGATAATAAAGCCCGCATTGCAGCCCTGTGGGCGGCGGACGTGTGGGCGCGGGTGTTTCATCAAATGCCGTGGGGTGATGACGATGACGGCGTGCAGGAGCGCTTAGACAGCTTAGAGGAAGCCAAAACAAACGCGGCGGAGTATTTTGCGCAAGAATTTGAATCGGCTGTCGAACATTTGGACCTGATGAAGGAACGCCTGCAAGCGACGATCAATTAGCACTGGTTAAAACCAACATTTGGAATCATCAATGGCACGAGAAGAGCAAACACAAAAGCATGAGGAATCTGCACGGACGCTGGCAAAAGAGAAAGTTATTGAGGCGATTAGCACAGGCCTGAGGGTTTCATCCGCCGCGAAGGCCGCAGGGATTAGTCGCACCACAATCTATAACTGGAAAGACAGCGACCCTGATTTTAAGAAACGCTACGATGAGGCCTTTGAAGCGTCGACAGAACGGCTGGAAGAAGCGGCCTACGACCTAGCGCTAAGGGGCAGCGAGCGACCGATTGTTGCAGGGGGTGAAGTGATCGATCATTTTAAGGTGCCAGAGCCGCGTATGTTGGAATTTATGCTGAAATCCCGCAAGCCGAATACTTACGGCGACCGCAAACACGTCACACTGGACGGGCAACTGAGCACGACACACTTGAGCGACGAAGAAATAGACGCAAAAATCACTGAATTACAGGCTAAAACAACGGCTAAAACAATATCGGATGTTGCCGAATAGCCGCAGATGAGTTGCAGATGAGCAGAAGCGAAAAGGAAGAATTATTACGGTTATTGATGGCAAAGGAGGCACGGCAACGCAAGACCCTGATCAATCTTTTGTACCCAGAGAAAGACACCACGGTGAACGGCGTAACATATTTTGCCCGCGACAAATACACTAAACACCTTGAGTTTTTTAGGGCAGGGGCAAAATACAAAGAACGCTGCGCCTTAGCTGCTAACCGCGTCGGTAAAACCTTTGGCATTGGGGGGTATGAGACCACCCTGCACCTAACAGGCCTGTATCCCGATTGGTGGCAGGGCAGGCGCTTTGACAAGCCGATCAGCGCATGGGCGGCGGGGAAAACATCGGAGACCACCCGCGACATCATTCAGTTAACCTTGCTGGGTAAAGTCATCGGGTCTGGCACACATAAAACAGTCGACGGTGAAGGGTTAATCCCTGCTAGCACACTTGAAAAAATAACCTGGAATAGCGGCATATCGGACTGCGCTGACACGGTGAAAGTTCGCCATGTTTCTGGGGGGGTGTCTGACCTGGGGTTTAAAGCCTACAAGCAAGGGCGCGGTAGTTTTGAAGGCACGCAAAAGCAAGTGATTTGGGCCGATGAAGAAGTACCAATGGATGTGTATAGCGAAATGCTAATCCGCCTGACCGCAACGGACGGCAACAGCGCAGACGGCCTAGCGTTGTTAACGTTCACACCGCTTGAAGGCTTAACAGATGTGGTGATGGAGTTTATCCCCGATATGCAGACAATAGGGTGATAGGCCCAGAAAATTAGAGAAACAGCTAATGCCAAGGGTGAGCGAAACCAAATACCGTGTCGATGCAGGCTGGGATGATGTCCCGCACCTGAATGAGACAACAAAGAAAACCTTGCTGGCCAGTACGCCGCCGTATCAAAGGGATGCGCGCAGCAAAGGCAGGCCAAGCCTGGGAAGCGGGGCGATTTACCCGTTTTCAGAGGATGACCTAGCCGTTGACCCGTTTCCGATCCCCGCGCATTGGCGGCGGGCTTTTGGTTTGGATGTTGGCTGGAAGTGCACAGCGGCGGCGTTTGGGGCATGGGACCCAGAGGGCGATATTTTATATATTTATTCGGAACATTACCGAGGCGAAGCAAGGCCGACAACGCATACAAGCGCCTTGCAAGCGCGGGGGGGTTGGATACCAGGTGTTATTGACCCAGCCGCACGGGGGCGCGGACAAAGGGATGGGGAGCAGCTTATGAGCGACTATGTCAATTTGGGCTTAAAGCTGCAACTGGCGAATAATGCCGTTGAAGCGGGGTTATACGCCGTATGGGAACGGATGGAAACAGGCAGACTGAAAGTTTTTCGCACCTGTCGGAATTGGTTTAAAGAGCAAGCGCTGTATCGGCGTGATGAAAAAGGTAGAATCGTGAAAGTTAATGACCACATTATGGATGCAAGCCGCTATCTGGTGATGAGCGGCAAAGACATTGCCATCACTGAACCCGTGCGCGGCCATACCAGTGCACCAGCGATGGGGGATGTCCATGCCGGATATTAACGACGGTATTAAAGACGGTATTAACGACGGTAGCAGCCATGCGTTTGACGAAAGCTTTCAGCAAGCCTTGGCCCAAGACCAAAACAGTGAAGACGAACAACGACGGCTTATTGAGCGCCAGCAACGCATTCAAGTGATTGCAAACAAGCTGGAGACCATGGCAGAATCCGTATCCAAGGACCGCCAAGCCGTTGAGATCGAATGGCTTAAGTTTGAATTACAGTATGCTGGGCGCTATGATGAAAAAACCTTAAAAAACATCGAGGACCGCGCGGGCAGTAAGGTGTATGTCAAGCAGACACGGCCCAAGGTTGATAATTTTGTTGCGAAAATCTTTGATATGTATTTTGCAGGGGACGATAATTTTTGGGGCATTGACCCCACGCCTGAACCCGCGCTTATTAAGGCTGTGGCAAGCGAGGACTTGCCAAGCGAAACCGAGGAGCCTGACGGCGAAAAAGCCCAAGCGCGTAAAATTATTCGTCAAGCGCGGGAGGCCTGCGATAATATGTCCACATTGATGGATGACCAGATCACCGAAAACCGTTTTGCCCGTGAAGCCCGCGACGTGCTGGAAACCGCCGCACGGCTGGGTACAGGCATCCTGAAAGGCCCCATTGATGATGGGCTTGTGCGCACATACTGGGACGCGGACCCTGAGACAGGCGAATGGCGTTTGCAATCCGCCACCGAAATGAAGCCTGCCTTCAGGCATACGCCCGTGTGGAATTTCTTTCCAGACCCAGACGCGACAAATATTGAGGACTGTGGTTTTACGTTCGAGCGCCATGTTAAAACGCCCAAGGCCATGCGCAAGCTAGCGAAAAACGCGGGCTTTAATAGCAAAGCCATTCGTGCCTTGCTGAAACAAGGGGCGCAAGGCCGCCAGCCTGAATTTATGCAAAAAATGCGCGGGTTGGAGCCGAAAAACGATCATGCCCAAAATAAGCCAGGCTCGTGCTTCATTGTGTGGGAATATCGCGGACCCTTGGAGGGCGAAGACCTTGCCATGCTGTACCGGCAATCGGGCGGCGAAAGCGGCCTTGAAGTGGCAGAGGAAATTGACCCGCTTGAAGAATTGGACGTGGTTTTATACGTGTGCCAAGGCCATGTCTTGAAATTTGGTGAAAACCACCTTGAAAGCGGCGAAAGCCTGTACAGCATATACCGTCCTGTGAAAGTACCTGGCAGTTTTTGGGGCGAAGGCATCCCAAGCATGATGGAAAATAGCCAAAGTGCCATGAACGCTGCGTTTCGGATGATTATGGACAATGCCGCCATATCCACAGGCCCGCAATTGGTTATTGATAAATCCGCCATTGAACCAGAAAATGGCAGCTATCAGCTGAAACCGTTTAAGGTCTGGCTAAAAACAAGCACAGCGCTGACACAGTCACCCTTTACCATGCATGAAGTGCGGTCTAATCAGGAATATTTAGCTAATATATATGCCCTAAGCCGCCAGATTATGGATGAAGAAACGGGGTTGCCCCTTATTGCCCAAGGCGAGCAAGGCAAGCATGTGACACAAACCGCCACAGGCATGAGCCTGTTGATGGGCAGCGCCAATATCAATATCAAACGCGCGGTCCGTGATTTTGATGATGATTTGATCGAACCCGCGCTAACGCGGCTGTATGAATTTAACATGCTGTATCATCACGCAGATAACGTCAAAGGCGATATGCGGGTGAAAGTCCTGGGGGCAAGCAGCTTGCTGGTCCGCGATATTGAAGCCCAAAATGTGATCACGCTGATGGATAAATACGCGGCAAACCCTGTGTTTGGCCCCTTGATGAAGCCCCTTGATGCGTTCAGGCGGGTGGTGAAAGTCGCTGGTATTGACCCAAGCGAGATTGTTAAATCGGACGAAGAATTAAAAGAAGAAGAAACCGCCCGCGCAGAGGCAGATCAACAGGGCGAGGTGCAAAAAACCCCCGAAGTGTTAGCCGCCGAAATTAGATTACAGATCGTGGAGCGCGAGGGCGAGATTAAAAAAGAACTGGCGGCAATGGCGCGTGACACCGAAATGATTAAGTTTGCTGAGGCCAATGACCTAGAGCTATCGAAGCTGGAAGCCATTTTAGACGACAAAGCCGAAGAGCGCGCCCATAAGGAGCGCAAACACGCATCGGAGTTAGGGATTAAAAGACAAATGGGAAGCGGTATATGATGACAAGCGACAAAGCGGTCATCGACCAAACCAGCCAAACATGGCAGGCGGTCACCACGCATATTGACAAAGAACTGCAAAACATCACTGAGGCGGTGATTGCCGCAAAAAATGAAAAAGAAAGCGACATACTGCGCGGATCTTATACGGCGCTAAAAACCCTGCGTGAGACATTGATGCATGAAAGCAAACTTTATGAGACCCCCCCCAATGACAGCGACTCTTATTAGATTTTAACAACAACTAGCCGTTACCGAAACCGATTATTCAGACACCCGCACATTTGCTGCGGGTTTTTTTGTATCTGCCGTCGCAGATGAAAGAGCCGCTTGCGAGCCGCTAAGAGAAGGAAACCGCCGTGACTATTGAAGACCAAGCCTTAGACCAAGCCGACAATACCCCTGACACAAGTCCAGAAGATGAAACAGATGCTGGTCTAGGGGATGATTTTTCGCAAGCCTTCGATGAAGCAATACGCAGCGACGCAGACACGGCGGGTGAGTTGCCTGTTGCTGAGGAAAATGATGGTGAATCAGAACCAGAAGGCGCACAGGACGGCGATCATGACGGTGACCCTGAACCAGAACCAGATGCAGAACCAGCCCCAGATGCAGACGCAGAATCGAATGAAAATACCGATGAGTCTGAGCTGTCACCAAGCGAGCTTGCTGCACGGTATGAGGCCCTGCAAGCCAGCTATACTGAATTAGAACAGCGTAACAAGTCAGACCGTGGCCGTACGCTGGCGTATGAAAAAGAATTACGAGACTTACGGGCCGCACAACCCAGTGCCGCCCAACCCCGCAACCAAGCAAAAGTTGAGCCGCCAAGCAAAGACGCGCTAGCCGCCGTAAAAACTGAATTTGCCGAAGTTGCCCCCTTTGTCGATACTGTTGTCGATCAAGCAAAGCGCGTTGACCATTTAGAAGCACAATTAAATGAGCAACAGCAATTAGCACGACAGCAAGACATACAACACCGCGAAGACCGAGAACGTCAAGCGCTGGCCGAGAGACATCCTGATTATATGGATATTGGCAATAGCGCAGAGTTCCAAGCGTGGATAGACGACATTGCGCCGCCGCTCATTCGAAACGCCGCGCATGACAATGCTATCCAGCTTCAAAGTGCTGATGATGTGTCTGCTGTGATTGATGCCTTTAACAGTTTCCGCGCCTTGAACGCGCCGAACGACACCACAACCGAACCCACAAGCGCCGCTCATGAAGAGGGGCAAAACCCCAATCAAAGCAAACGCCGCGCCGAGAAGCGCCGTTCAGCACAGGCCATCGCCAACCAGGACGCAAAACGAAACCCGCGAGGGGGACTGCAAGACAGTTTCGACGCTGGTTTTGACGCGGCTGTGAACGCGGACGCTGATCTGAACAACCGCGCTTTCTAGCCGTCGTTTGACCAAAGCCAATGAAAGGTAAAAATCATGGCTCTTACTACTTATGGCGACATCGGCAACCGCACTGCGGGTTATGTCGTTAAAAAGATGCTAGAGCACGCGGAACCCGTGCTTATTTTGCAAAAATTTGGCGAGCACAAACCCGTGCCGCGAAATAAAACCCAAACGGTGAAGTTTCGACGACCGAACCAATTTCCTTATACCACAACGCCGCTGACCGAAGGAGTGACCCCAACGTCCGCTAACTTCAGTTACACTGATCTGGAAGTGACCCTGTCGCAGTATGGCACGGTGGCGCAACATACCGACCATGTGGAAGACACCAGTGAAGACCCCGTGGTGCAAGACACGGCAATGATGCTGGGCGAGCAAGCAGGACTATCAATGGAAATGGTCCTGTACGGCGTGCTGAAAGCTGGCACCAATGTGGTGTATGCCAATGGTAGCAGCCGCAGTGATGTCAATAGTGTGATTTCCCTAAGCAAGCAGCAATTATGCACACGTACACTGGATGCCCAGAAAGCCAAAAAAATCACCAAGGTATTGTCCCCTTCGGTGATGATTGGCACACGGCCCGTTGAAGCGGCCTATGTCGCAGTGGCGCACACAGACTTAGACGCGGACATTCGCAACATGCCTGGTTTTATATCTGTCGCAGAATATGGCAATCGCCAACCGATTTGCGCCGAAGAACTGGGGAGCGTGAATAACGTGCGTTATATCCTAAGCCCTGAGCTTGTCCCTTACGCAGATGCTGGTGGCACGGCTACCACTAACGGCACCCTGTCATCATCTGGGTCACAGTCTGATGTGTACCCTGTGTTGATTTTCGGCCAACACGCCTATGGCTTAACACCGCTTAAGGGCAAGGATAGTTTAAAACCTGTGATCATAAACGCCAACAATGTCGATTCAGCCGACCCGTTAGGGCAGCGCGGATATGTTGGTTGGAAAACATGGTTTGCGGGCAAAATCCTGAATGATGCGTGGTTGGAGCGCCTAGAAGTCGCGGTGAGTGCACTGTAGAGCAAATTTTAGCCAAAAACAAAATAGCCCTGCTTGCGAGCGGGGCTTTCATTATAAACAAGGATACACAAATGACACACAAACTGACTGACATTTTGCTGAGCAAAGCAACATCCACCCAGCTAAAATGGTACATTGAACATACGCTTGGCAGTGATGCGGGTGGTAAAACAGTCGCGGCAATGCGCAGCACCATTGAACCCACACTGGCGGACGGGATGAATAAAATTCAGATCCCCGTTGATTTAGAGCCAGAAAAAGAAGCAGACACTAGCCAGCCTGAACCAGAGCCTGAACCAAAGCCTGAATCAGCAAAAGAAAAGCGCGTTAAAATCCGCTTGCCAGTCTTAAAAGGAAAAGGCAATACCCACGAGACCGTCGGAGTTAACGGAAAGCTATATTCGTTAAAACGCGGTGAGATTTTATCGGTACCAGAAGCGGTTGTCGAGGTTTTGCGAAACGCGATAGAAACGGACAACGTGTCTGTTGAACATCCTGATAAAACTCTCCATCTGGTGGCGCACGATTCGCCCCGTATCCCCTTTGAAATTATCCCTGACTAAGGGCGCTGATTCAGTATAATGGCAAATTTTTTAGAATTAGCGCAAATGACTGCCCGTTGGTCTGGCACGGTTTCGGGGACGCATCCCTTGTCCGTGCTGGGCCAAACAGGGCGGTTAGGGCGTATGGTTGATTTCACGTCCCGTGCATGGCTGGATATTCAGCAACAGTATAATCATTGGTCGTTCATGCGTGATGACTATACCGCTGAAACCATTGTCGGGCTTGCTGAGCATACGGCGGCTTCGTTCAATATCAATAATTTTGATCATTTCTTGGTGTATGACAACACGCCGCTCTATCTGTCTGAAAACGATGGGTCACAGCTTTTTGAACTGGTGCAAGAAGACCATCAAACTGTGCGCAAGATGCTTTTGCAAAACCCGAACGAGACAGGGCGGCCTAGGCGATTTGCCTACCGCGAACGCGACGGCGCCTTGGTGTTTTATCCGCGTCCCGATGCGGCCTATAAAGTGTATGGCACCTATAAAATCGAACCACAAACGTTATCCGTTGACGCGGACATTCCGCGTATGCCTGCAAAATATCACCGATTAATCCCCATGCGGGCCTTGATCACACAGCACCGATTAGACGAAGCACAGTTGCCTGCTGCCTTTAGCTTAGATGATTACCAAGACCTTCTAGCGCTGTTGGTGCGGGACCAATTACCGCGCGTTACCGTCCAGCACGGCGGGGCAGACTTATGACCAGTGTACGCGATCATTATTTCAGCCTTGGGGGCGGCCTTGATCTGGTCACCAGTCCCATCAAGCGCAATCCAGGTCGCGCAATCGCGGGATTTAATTATATCCCCCGCGCTGAAGGTTACGCGCGTATTGGTGGGTATGAGCGCACAGACGGTCGTTTTCTGCCATCAAAGGCGGCTTACTGGCAGTTATATGTCAAAGAAACGGTTACAGATATACTTGCAGGGGCGACCATCACAGGCGCGGCATCGGGGGCGACTGCGGTGGCTTTATTAGACCGTTATTTTAACCAAGGGGCGGATTATCTTATTCTTGGGGACCTTGAGGGCAGCTTCCTTGACGGTGAAGATTTAAAGCTGGGTGGGGATGTCATTGCCGTTGCCGATGGCACAGAAGAAGACGATGCCGCCACCAATGACACGGATGCGCTGGACTGGGAAACGGCAGCGATTACCGCAGCCCGCAGCCAAGTCGCAGAAATTCCAGGCGCTGGTCCCTTGTTGGGCGTTTGGAAATTTGACGATATTTTATACGCATGGCGCAATGATGTGACAGGCACCGCCTGCGTGATGCATAAAAGCAGCGATAACGGCTGGGAAACTGTGCATCTGGGTTGGGAATTAGCCTTTAAATCAGGCAGCAGTGAGATCAGCATCGGCGACACGGTCACGGGTGCCAGCAGCAATGCCACCGCCACTGTGAAGCGGGTGATTGTGCAGTCAGGGTATTTTGACAATAGCGACGACCGTGCCACAGGGTATATGGTGCTGCATGACATAAACGGCAGCTTCAATGACGGTGAAACTTTAAAAGTAGCGGCGGTCACTGTTGCAATCGCCGATGGGCCAAGCACGGAGATTACCCTACTGCCAGATGGGCATTATCATTTCAGGACCTATAATTTTTACGGCGGTGCCGCGACAAAGGCCTTTTACGGCGTCGACGGGGTGAACCACGGCTTTGAATTTGATGGCACGGTCTTCACCCCGATTAAAACGGGCATGGACGACGATACCCCGATTTTTCTTGCCTGTCATTATGACCAATTATTTTATGCTTTCACGGGCGGCAGTTTACAAAATAGCAGCCTTGGCACCCCGTACAAGTGGGACGCGCTGGTGGGGGCCGCAGAAACAGGCATCGGCGACGAAATCACTGGCTTGGTTGAAGATTTTGCAGGCGTGATGATTGTTTTTGGGCAAACTAAAATCGCAGTTTTATACGGGCGGACGTTTGGCGACGAAGGCGACGGGCGGCTTGAAGTGTTGCAAGGGTCCATAGGGGCTGATGTCGGGTCAGCGGGTGACTTGGCTGGTCCTGTTTTTTATGATGCTGGGCATATATTCGACCTAAAAACATCGGAAGCCTTTGGCAATTTTCAGCCGCATTCGCTCACCCATGATATTAAACCGTTTTTAGATGACAAAATGACCGAAGGCGTGAGCGTTGCCGCGTCGGTCGTGGAACGGGCTTTGTCGCTGTACTGGTTATTTTTTGACGATCTAACGGGTGTGGTGTTGTCGAAAGAAACGGGCCGCGCGGAATTTATGCCCGTGCAACTGCCCATACAAATCCGCAGCGCCGTCAGCGTGCGCAATAATGCGGGCGTTGAAGAATTATATTTTTGCAGCAGCGATGGTTTTGTGCGGCGGTGGCGGTCTGGCACCAGTTTTGACGGGGAACCGCTTGAGTATTTGCTGCGTCTGCCCTTCAATCATCTGGGGTCGCCCAATCATAATAAAGTTTTCAAGCGGGTGGTGATGGAAGCCAACGCTGTCACGGACATCACCCTGAATGTCGCGGCTGATTTCAGCTATGGCAGCCAAGACCTGACATCAATACCGAACTTGGACCTGAGCATATACGGCGGCGGTGGTTTTTGGGACGAATCTAATTGGGGTGATTTTAATTGGAGCCAAGTTGAAGGCACCGCAGAAGCCTATTTTGATGGCTTTGGGCAAAATATTACGATGGCGTTTCACGGGGAGACCGCCTTTGAAACACCCCACACCCTAAACGGCTGCACAATTTTTTATACACTGCGAGGACTAAAGCGATGACGACCTATTTTGATTTTTCAGAAGACAGTGACATTGATAAGCACACCCGCGCGCGGGCCAGTGGCATTAATGCAGTGTTTAAAGCCATCGAAGTGGCGTTTGGAAAAATTCCCACCGAAGAGGAGCTTAAGCAATCTTTGGTCAGTGTGGGAATAGATAACGGCACGGCTAATAGCTATGATGTGTCATCACCCTATCCGCCAAGCGGCTATACGGCGGGGATGCAAGTGGTGTTCAAGGTGGCGAACGCCAATACGGGGGCCGCAACGCTGACCCTGCGCAATCAAAATGATACCCAAATAGGGGCCAAAGCCATCAAGCGCATCGATGGGGCGGACCTTATTGAAGGCGATATGCCTGCAAACAGCCTTGTGACCATGCGCTATAATGATACAGGTGCGGGGTATTTTGAACTGTCCAGCGTTTACGGCGATGTCATCCTTGCGGGTCAACATAAGGACGCAGCCGCAAGCAGTGCCAGTGCGGCGGGTGTCAGCGAAACCAACGCCAAAACCAGCGAAACCAATGCAGCCAATAGCGCCAGTGCAGCAGGCACAAGCGCAAATGCGGCTGATACTAGCGCAACAGAGGCTGCGAGTAGCGCCAGTGCAGCAGGGGCAAGTGCAGATGCAGCCGCCAGCAGTGCGAGTGCTGCGGATACCAGTGCAACAGAGGCAGCGAGTAGCGCCAGTGCAGCAGGGGCAAGTGAAAATGCGGCTGATACTAGCGCAATAAGCGCCAATGCAAGCGCCAGCACGGCCAGTAGCAGCGCCAGCAGTGCTTTAAACAGTGCCAGTGCAGCCAGTAACAGTGCCAGTGCTGCCAGCGCCAGCGCCAATGCGGCTGGGACCAGCGAAACCAATGCCGCAAGCAGTGCCAGTGCCGCAAGCACAAGCGCAACAAACGCCTCAGACAAAGCCGCCGAAGTGACAGGCGCAGTGGAAACCATTGAAGGCTTGATTGAAAGCGGCGGCGGTGTCACAGACCACGATCAACTAAACGGCCGTGATGCAACAGATGCCCACACGCAATATCTGCTGAAAGCAGGCGGGGCGATGACAGGGGCGCTAAAGCTTTACAGCGACAACGCCCTAACCACAGCCATTGACTTTGACACAGCGAACGCAGGCACCCTAACCGCGACCGCCGACACGGTGATAACCTTCAACACTACCGCCGCCGCAGGCGCCTATGCGCAGTATATGTTAACGACGGTCAACGGCGGCGCGTACACCCTGACATGGCCACTGGGTATTAGCTGGGCTGGCGGCGCTGCCCCGACGCTGCAAGCAAGCGGTATCGATAAAATATTAATCACCACTGCGGACGGCGGGGTCAGTTTTCAAGCATCGCACACTTGGTCGCCCAGCGTTAATACCGCCTATGCGGCCAGTGATCATGTCCACGCCGCGCCGACGGTCGCGGGTGTGGTGGGTTTAAGCGAAGTCTTGGACGCCAAAGCCAACAGCGATCACACCCATGCCAGCGAAATAGCCTACATACACACATCATCAAACCACAGCGCGGCACACATGGAAAACATCACCGTCGATGCCAGCGCTGGCCCTGTGACCATCACCTTCCCCGCAGCAGCCGACGGGGCGCGGGTTTGGGTCACGGACCTGATGGGCGCGGCGGACAGTAACATGATCACCCTAGACCTTGGCAGCGCGGGTTTTGAAGGCGCTGGGGGCGAAGATATGATCATCGATATAGCAAACATAGCCGTGGGCCTTGAAGCCCAAGGCGGTACATGGTGGAGACGATAATGGTAAACATAAGCGAACTGATAATAACCCAAAGCGCGGATAGCGTCGACCTTGATTATTTAAACTATGAAGTTGTTGAATTTACAGCATCTGACACTTGGACCGTACCCGACGGCGTGACGGAAGCTTTTATTGTCGCCATCGGCGCTGGGGGGTCGGGGGCAAGTCGCCGCCACACGAATTATGCGAGCATAACAGGCGGCGGCGGTGGCGGCTGTGCTGGGGGCATTTATCCCGTTACGCCCAATAGCACACTGACATTGATCATTGGGGCTGGGGGTGCGCGAGTTACCACGAGCGGAAATACCCCTAGCGCGAGCGGTATTGCAGGCGGCACAACATCGGTCACGGGGATGGTTTCTGGCACCTGTACGGCCACTGGCGGACAGCGTGGAATATACGCGAGTAGTAACGGTAAAGGGGGTTTAGGTGGCTTTGGAAGCGGTGGTGACTTCCAATATACGGGGGGACGTGGCGGCGATGTAACAGGCGCTGGCACTGTTTACGCAACAGGCGGCGGCGGCGCTGCAACACCTTACGGCGATGGTGGACATGGTGGGGACATAGATACCAGTCTGTCAGGATCGAGATACACTGGCGGCGGCGCTGCAAAGGGTGGTTATAATATTGTGAATGACGGGAAAGGGGCAGGGTTTGGTGCACGGGGTGGTCATTTGCAAGGTGTGACGTGTTCGGATTTAACGGGCTTGACAGTTTTGCGGTCACATTTTTATACGGGAAAACTGGCTGTTGAGCCGTTAGTCGGCGATGAGGCCACAACACGCGATGGTGATCAAAACCAAGCGCTTGGCGGTGGTAGCGGTGATGATGACTATGCACAAGAAGGCGGAAACTTCGGCGGCGGCGGTGCCGCTTTGGGTAATAATTCCAGTAGTTCATATGGGGGATATGGCGGCACAGGTGCGGGTGGCGGGTCGGGGGTTTACACTTCAACAACAACAGGCACTGGTAGAAGTGGTGCTGGTGGTGATGGTTATGTGATGATCGCCTATAAATCAACTGCCATTCTGGATGCAATGGTTCCTAATGAAATAAACTTACCAACATAAAGGATTAAGAGTATGCCAATTTACGCACGCATAATTAATGATATCGCCCTTGATGTCGTTGAGGCCGACAATGATAATGATGCTTCGGCCTTGTTTGGGGGGCTGTTTCCAGCGAGTGATTTTACCGAGGTCCCCGAAGGCACGCTGCACGGCGCGGTCGCCAAGGATGACGGAAGTTTTGATAACCCCGTCACCGAACTGCAAAGCGACAGCCTTACCCCGATTGAACTGACCAAAAACGCCTTCATTGACCATGTGGTGACCAGCATCACGGCGGCACGCTTTCGCAGCGTGATGACGGCGGCACGGGACAGTAGTGACGATAATATTTTTCTCGCCATAAGTAAATATGACGCAGTGGCGACGATTGAACGCGATTTAGCCCAGCCCTTGCTAGCGGGTTTTGTAGCGCTGGGGATTGGCGCACTGGCGCAAGCGGAAATGGATGCCATCATTGATGGCTGGCCAACAGTTTAGGATATATCATGCTGTTTGAAACAGGACATCCTATTACAGTGGCAGCGATCATAAGCCCACCTGATAATCCACCAGGTGACACATCTGGTGACACGTCTGGTCTTGGCTGGGGTATCAGCGATCTGGGTGGTTTAACGTTTGACGGTTCCCTTGATGTCAGCGCCCACCAAGCCGACCCACGCGGGCTGCATTTCAGCCGTGATGGCAGCCGTATGTATCTGTGCGGCAATGGCAGCGCTTTTATCACCACGCATTTATTAGACGTGCCGTGGGATATAACCACGGCGGTGTATGCAGCGTCCACAGTGTTTGATTGGCCGTTGCTGGGGCTGTGGTTTGCGGGCGACGGTGTGCAGCTTGTGCTCGTTAGGTCAGACGCCTTGGTCAGTGTCACGCTGAATACACCGTGGGACTTGGGCGGCGGTTATACCGTGGTTAGCGAACTTGCGCAAAGCGGCTGGGGCCTGCACGGGGCTGCGCTGAATGAGGCTGGTGACAAAATCATTATGTCCAAGGCCGTCAACAAGCGTTACGCCACGCTGAGCACGCCCTTTGATGTCAGCAGCGCCAGCGACCCGATTAATCATAGCTTTGGCAAAAGCCGTGACCGTGGGATTTTCGCAAATGATGCGGGGGACAGCCTGTTTCTGGTCGATCAACGCGACGATATTTATCATTACCAAATAAATACGCCGTGGGTCACTACCAGTGCGGTTCTGGGCAAATCTTACGCTTTATCTGGCTTGTCTAAATCGGGTTTTTCAACCCTGACCGACAAAGCACAAGGGATTACATTTTCACCGACAGGGGCGCGGGTTTATGTCACCAGCAGCGCCACACAATCTGTTCACCAATATAGCACATAGGAAAGCACCATGTATATCAACACAGAGACCCAAGCCATCCTTAGGCTGAGCGACATTAAAAACGCCCATCCCAATATCAGCTTTCCAGCAAGCCCTAGCGACAATCAGTTGAAGGCCCTTGGTTACAGCGTGCTCACCGACGACCAGCCCCCAGCGCATGAGTGGAATGAAAGCATTACCCTGGGTACGCCCATACAGCGCGAAGGTGCGTGGGTGCGGGAGTGGACGGTTACACCGCTGTCCGACGACGGCACGGACAAGCTTACCCAAACAATCGACAGCTTGATCACTGAGGTCGACCAGTCTTTTGACGATTGGATTGGCGGCTATATCACCTTGTCACCCGCCGTGATGGATGTTTATAGGTCAAATTATGATCAAGCGCTGGCCTACACGCAAGACGGCACGGTAGGGCAAATGCTGCAAATCGTCATGGATAATCAGGGCATGGACGCGGATACGGCGGCGGATTTTATCATAGCCCAGCATGACATACTGAATAACCAGCTTAAGCCTTTGGGCGAAGCGGTGCGCCAAGCCACCAAGTCCGCCCTGCGCCAAGCCACCAGCCCCGACGGGGCTTACGGGGTGTTTGACGGCCTAACGTGGCCATCCCTGTAATGCGAACATCAGCCCCCATATCATCGCAGCCAGATGGCACCCCTAAGGCCGCCATGCGCCACACCCATCCTGATCTGTTGCCAACAAATGCTTCAGGGCTGGAAATTGCTTTGGCGCGTACATGCAGCATGGTGACAGATTACACCGTCGATTTTAGCCGCCTGTGGGACCCCTATGAATGCCCTGAACAGTTTTTACCCGCCTTGGCATGGTCGCTGAATGTTGACCTGTGGGATGACACTTGGACAATCCCCACCAAACGGGCGATCTGTGCGGCGGCGGTGGGAAACCATTTTATCAAAGGCACGCGGGTGGCCGTCGCCGATGCCTTAAGCGCCCTTGATATCAAAGCCGATATTATCGAATGGCATGAAGAAGCCCCGCAAGCCCCCCCTGGTACCTTTAAAATTCGCTTGTTTGTCGGCGGGGCGGTGGATGACGCGCAGAATATTCTGATTTTTGACGACCGTATCGCCCAGGCGCAAACCCTGATCGACCGGGTCAAGCGCTTATCGCAGCATTATACCAGCGAAATTGGTGTGCAAGCTGAAATCCAGCACGGCATCGCCCTGGCGCAGCACGCCACAACATATTTTATTCAAAGGGGGGATTTATGATCTCGTTACAACAGCCGATCTTAACACAGGCCGGCATCGATGCCGCCACCACGGCGATCACCGCCGATGAAAAAGTCATTATCAGCCATATCGCAGTTGGCAATGGCACGGGCATAGACAGCCATAACGCCGATGGCAGCGCTGCCACGGCCACGCTGGCTATAACCGCCCTGCAAAATGAAATGGTCCGCGTGCCGATCGATCAAATCATGTCAGGGGAATTTGAAAATAACTTTGTCATTATGGCAAAAATACCCCCGCATGACCCCGCCTTTACGGTGTCCGAGGTCGGCATATTTCTAAGCGACGGTACTTTGTTTGCCTATACCGCTA
>JABABO010000339.1 GCA_014238195.1 Kordiimonadaceae bacterium
CAGGTGAATATTCGGGTTGTTTGCTAACATATCATAGACGGGTTTTTGTACACTGGGGTTAAGGTGAACTGGATAGACAATTTGGCAATCATCACGCTCAGCAAGGGTTTGCAGGGCTTGACAGATATTTAAAAAACCTTCGCCAAAGTTTTCACGTCGGTGACCTGTTACCAAAATCATTTTTTTCTGTGGGTCCAAATAATCAAATTTTTTCGCCAATTTCGCCTGCAAATGGGCATCATTTGCGATGATTTTTTGCGCCGTAAATAAAGCGTCAATCACTGTATTGCCTGTGATCGTGATACTATTTTCGGGAATGCCCTCATTGTGTAAATTCATAGCAGCTGCTTGTGTTGGGGCAAAATGATACTGTGTAATGGTGTCTGCCAGTTTGCGATTTACCTCTTCAGGCCACGGGCTATATAAATTTCCTGTACGCAGACCCGCTTCCACATGCCCGATTGGCACTTGGGCGTAAAACGCTGCAAGCGCTGCTGATAAAGCTGTGTTGGTATCACCGTGGATTAAAATTAAGTCGGGCTTTACAGTGGTTATTGTTTTGGTCACGCCTAATAAAATACGGGAAGTGGTTTCGGCCAAAGTTTGACCTGACTGCATGATATTCAAGTCAAAATCTGGTGTAATCGAAAAAAATGATAACACTTGATCAAGCATTTCCCTGTGCTGAGCAGTCACACAGACAATATTTTCGATACTAGGCGCTGCATCTAATGCCTTAACCACTGGTGCCATTTTAATCGCTTCTGGCCGTGTTCCAAATATTTGCATGACTTTCATTAGGTGACCTAAGTTGTTAAAGTTTGATTACTGTTTTAGACGTTCATAAACTAGATGATGTCCGTGAACACTGTTTTGCCAATTTCGAACGTTTTCAACATACTGTCGTCCATTCTTGATGTATTTATTAAGCACATTTGGTTTTTTGATCATCTCTATGATCACACGGCTTAAGTCCTCAGCGTCACCTGCCTTAAACAAGCGTCCATTATGTTTATCGGTGATTAATTCTTTATGCCCACCTACGTCGGATGCAAGAACTGGCAGTTTTAGTGCCATCGCTTCAAGCGGTTTTAAGGGTGTCACGGTTTCGGTTAATCGAATATTTCGGCGCGGATACACTAATATGTCTGTTAATGCATAATATTCAGCGACTGTTTCGTGTGGCACGCGACCAGTGAAAAGCACATGGTCTTGGACGTTCAAAGCTTCTGCTAAAGCCTTCAGGGTATCTTCTTGTGGACCACCACCTACCAGTAGCAGCTTGATTTTATGGTTGACTTTAAGAAGTTTAGGCAGCGTTCTGATCACCAAGTCCAAACCTTCATAAGCATAAAAAGACCCTATAAAGCCCAGAACCTTAGCGCCGTCTAACCCTAATGATTGTTGCAATTTTTTGTCAGCCATTGGCAAGGCAGAAAAAGCTTGTACATCAACAGCGTTAGGGATAATCGACACTTTATCAGGGGAAATACCACGGGCAATAATATCCGTTTGCAGTCCTTCGCAAATCGTAGTCACAGCATCAGCTTTCTGCATAGCATAGGTTTCCATAGCGCGGCTTATCTTATATCTTAAACTGCCTTCTTTTGTTGTACGATGATCTACTGCCGCATCTTCCCAAAACCCTCGCACTTCATAAATAACAGGAATGTTACCAGCAGCTTTTTTTGCAGGGAAGAAATTAAGGACTGGGGAATGGGCGTGCAAGAAATCAGGCTTTAAATCATCAATGGCGTCTTTAATTCGTTTTGTCGTTGCCCTCATTTCGGTTATTTCGCGGTAAATAATTGGTAAGTGACGCATGTCAATTTTGTGCTGAGTGCGGTAAACTGTATAATCACCATCTATTTTTTCAATAGGGTCATCACAAGGGCCTTGCCTTGGGGTCGTCAATAATATGGGGTCATAACCAAGATTGCGCTGTTCATTCATAATGGCTTGTGTTCGAAAAACATAACCGCTGTGCAAGGGCAAGCTATGATCCAGAATATGCAAGATTCGCATGGCTTAAGCCTTTAACTTATTCAACCCCAATATGGGGTATAGCAGTTTATAGAATAGTTTCAATCAGCTATTCATGCGGTGGTGGATAATTGCCAGTGCATCTTTTAGGTGCGGTAAAGCTTCATCAAATGCTAGAACACCTTCCTTAATCAACTCATCAGCACGGTGAAATTCCATCAAACCTACATGGCCGCACCTTGGCAAGATTGTTACATCTGGTGGGTCGCCTGCTAAGCGGGACCGGCTTAAGCGGTTCTGTAAAATATTCAAACTGGCTACCATATTAGCAAACAAACTAGGGGCATCCTCTTGGTGACCAAATAATCGTTTTATAAAACTGCGTTTTCCAATCCGGCCTAGTGCTGTGGGTGCAGACGCAATTTCATTGAACACACCGTACTCACCAGTTTCTAAAATTCCTTGGCGTTTAGCCCTAGCACGGCCATATATGTCTTCCGATAAGTTCACTGCGATGACCATATCACATCCCGCTGCCCGGCAAACAGAAACGGGCACAGGGTTAACCAAAGCGCCGTCAACAAGCCATTTATGTTCATGGCGTATAGGTTCAAACACCCCCGGCAGGGCAAAGCTTGCTTTAATGGCATCACACATGGGGCCTTGCTTAAGCCAGATTTCCTGGCCAGACTTTAGTTCACAAGCAATGGCCGTAAAAGGAATGCCGAGGTCTTCGATGTTACGGTCACCAAAATTATCGACCATAATTTGACCAAGCTTATTACTGCCAAACAAGCCACCGCCGCTGATTCTAAAATCCAAAAACCGTAAAAAATTGGTATCTTGTAGGTCCCTTGCCCATGCCTCTATGCGATCAAGATTACCACACGCATATGCACCGCCGACAACAGCACCTATCGAGGTTCCAGCAATGACATCGATTTGAATGCCCTCTTCTTCTAAGCGACGTAAAATGCCTATATGCGCCCAGCCCCGCGCAACACCAGACCCAAGCGCCAAACCAATCTTTGGCTTAAGCTTCTTGGTTGCCTTTATTTTTTTATCACCATTGTTTTTTTCATCAGCACCGACTTCAGGTGCTTCTTCAGTTTTATCATTATTTTTCGTAAATCCTAACATGCTGCTTGCCTGTGAAAATGTGCTTGAACGGCAGCATACACCGAAACAGGTTTCAAA
>JABABO010000340.1 GCA_014238195.1 Kordiimonadaceae bacterium
GCATTATAAAGTGTCTCGTCATCTGGAATAACTTCCAAATCAAGAAGCGCTAGTTGTTTCCCTGTGGCTGTTTGTTTGGTATGAACGTAACGTAAGCCAATATTTGCCGCCCAGACTTTATCGCCAAAGTCACCTTCGAAATTAAAATCAACATAACCACCGTAGACTTCTTCATCTACTTCAAAGGAATCGGGCTGAAGTGCTGCGGCATAGCCATTATTTGCAGCGATTAAAGCGGCAGCCGTTTCTGGATCAGAAAGACCAGCAATGGCTTCAGGCGATTCTAAAAATGCAAATAATGCATCAGGATCATAATCAAGCCAAACGGTTGGAACTTGGCCTTCTGCCCCTAAGAAATTGCCTGCGTCAAATTCTGTTAGTAAACTATCATCAACATCAGAAGCATACCCACAATACAAGCAAAGCACGTTTGGATCAGTGGCGACAGTGTTATTGGTTTTGGTGCGCTCATACATATAGCCACCAAACTTGACCGTGTTCAATATACCATCCATTGACCATTCTGCGTCAAATTTTGCTTCTATTACTTCGTCAACAATGTCAGCGCCTTCACGCAGCGCAATGTGGGCGCGACCATCGGCGGGGTCTAGTGTCGCAGGAACACCTGTCAGACTTGGAATAGTATCTGGATTGGTATTGTCATAAGAAACACCATTATTGAAACCAATTACTGCGAATGTTTCATTACCGCCGTTATCAGATGTAGCTTCTGACCATGCAAGATCAACAGCAATATTTAAATTATCGCTGGCTTGCCAGTCAGTATTAAAACCTGCCATTTTTGTTTCAGTCGGGCGGTTATAGGTGCGATTAATATAATCTGTTGCACCGTTTCCGCTATGTGTGAGAGTAACAACAGTGTTATTTTCATCAACAGCAGCATCCAGAACTTCACTACTTGTAAACCAGTGACCGATTGATGTCGCTTTTGATTCCACATCAAATTTAGAATAAAGCGCATCAAGTGTGACGCGAAAGGTATCTGATGGCTCAAATTGCAGCACTGCCGTACCGCCTGTCCGTTTGCGCTTTTCAAAGTTTACAATTTGATCGTAGTTTTGCGGAATAAATACATCTTCCAATGTCGTCCCATCGGCAAGATTCAATGTTGTACCTGGGTTAAAACCGCGTGTGTCGATAAAATCTGTTCTAGAATCCCGTTCCTGATGCGAAAAGGAAAGCAACAAGCCAATTGTATCATCGGCAAAGGTATTGCTCACAAGGCCTGAAAGCGTTGGTGATAGCTCATCCGAATTATCTTCATACTGCGCTTTCGTGCTCACCGCAGCGGTAAAACCGCGGGTGTCTAGGGGGCGTGCCGTTCTAATATTGATCGTAGAGCCAATCCCACCCGACTGCATCCCAGCGGTTGGGGTTTTATAAACGTCCGCACCGCTAATCAGTTCAGCAGCAAGTGAATCAAAGCTATACTCACGTCCCTCATTTTCCGTCGCCAAAATACGACCATTAACAAGCACAGTATTAAACTGCGGCCCAAATCCCCGTACCGTTACAAATTGGCCTTCGCCGCCAGAGCGGTCAATCGACACACCAGAAATACGCTGCAATGATTCAGCCACGTTCTGGTCAGGGAATTTACCGATGTCTTCCGCTGAAATCGCATCAACGATCGCAGAATTATTGCGCTTCACATCCATTGCGCGTCGCAGCGACCCACGAATGCCAGAAACAACAATTTCTTCCACCGCGTCAGCGCTATCAGCGTCCTGAGCGTAAACATGAGATGCAGACGCAAACACAGCAACACTTGCAACAGACGCAAGCAAAGCCGCACGACTGCCGCGTTTTAGTTTGTTATCTGATGACTTGGTCGAAATAGGCGAAATATATGACATGCTAAAAAACCTCCCTGAAGCTGTCTCATACGAATGTGTATTTAAAATTATCAATCATATTTATCATATAAATAATATACTTGATTATTTTCTAAGCTCAAGAAGTTCTTCTGATTAGAATATTGCAATGGTTTCAATGCGTTATTAATGGTTGTAACAAAACAGGAGTGAAAACTGTTGATTCTATGTCACACATAATTGGCAGTCACATTTGGGAAAATTAGCGACTTGCTGACGATAAAACCATTATCCAGTTGCCGCATCTTAAAATTCACGACTGCACAAGCCCCTCCTTAATGCTGAACGAATAAGGTATCATCGCGTTAGATAAATGAGTTGATGCCACTATAAGATCGTTATAAAAACAAAAATCAAAGCTAATCCGCAAAAGCGCTCATGCTCAATATTCATCTGAAAAAATGGGTGTTATTTTTTAAGGGAAGAGACTATGAACAATTCTGTGACTGTCGAAAATAAATTAGTCGACTTAAAAGCTATTTTACCTGAAAAGCGTATCCTTATGGGGCCAGGTCCATCGAATGTAAGTGCTCGGGTCCTTGCTGCGAGTGCAATGGCAACCATAGGCCATCTTGATCCTGCATTTCTGGCACTGATGGAAGAAATTAAAACGGGTCTGCGCTACGCTTTTCAAACCAAAAATACGCTGACATTTCCTGTTTCGGCCCCAGGTTCTGCTGGGATGGAAACCTGCTTTACGAATTTAGTTGAAAAAGGCGACAAAGTGATCGTTGCGCATAATGGTGTCTTTGGCAAACGCATGTGTGAAAATGTTGAACGTCTAGGCGGTGAATTAGTCGAGGTAGCTTTTGCATGGGGCGAAGCCGTTGAGCCCGCTAAGGTTGAGCAAGCCTTAACCGCGCACCCAGATGCAAAAATATTAGCTTTTGTTCACGCCGAAACGTCAACAGGTGTTCTATCGGACGCTGCGGCCCTTTGCGCACTTGCCGCCAAGCATGATTGCTTAAGCCTTGTTGATACAGTCACCAGTCTGGGTGGTGTGCCTGTGAACGTGGATGCTTGGGGGGCTGATGCGGTTTATTCGGGAACACAAAAATGTTTATCCAGCATGCCTGGAATAAGTCCTGTTTCTTTTTCCAGCAAAGCCGCTGCGGTTATCAAAGCACGGAAAACCCCTGTCGCAAGCTGGTTTTTAGACCTTTCCTTAGTCATGAATTACTGGGAAGCGGGTGCTGGTGGTGCGCGTGTCTATCATCATACAGCCCCAGTGAATGCCATGTACGGCCTGTATGAAAGCTTGCGAAGCTTGCAAGAAGAAGGCTTAACCGCAGCCCATGCACGACATGCACACATGCATATTGGGTTAACCGCAGGATTGAAAGCCTTGGGCCTGACACTCCCAGTTGCGGCACAGATCCGCCTGCCGCAGTTGAATGTTGTCTCAATCCCCGAAGGTATTAAAGACACGGACATACGACGTTACTTATTGAAAAACTTTAACCTAGAAATCGGTGCCGGTCTTGGCCCATACGCGGGTAAAACCTGGCGCATTGGTCTGATGGGCAACAGCGCAACCCGTGAAAATGTTACGCTTTGTCTTGCTGCACTTGGCGACGCACTGAACACTCACGGCTTTAAATGTGATACGGGCAAGGCTCTCTCTGCTGCGCTAACAGCCTTGAAATATAGCGAGACCAATGAATAATGATCTTATTATTCATTGCAAAGTCGAACCGATACAAAGACTTATAGCCAAATAAGGTGATCAAAATTCACCGCAATTGGCTATAGTGTGTTATGGCCCCCGTTTTAACCGGGCCCCGCGCTTCGCGCTGCCAAATGGCAAAGTGATTGGGTGACGTGTTTCGTCATACCGATGAAGATCGTCATAAATGAACCCATGTCGTCATAAATGAATACCCAAACGTCACCCTGAACCCATACCGTCACCCTGAACTTGGTTCAGGGTCCATTACCCCTATGATGCAAACACAAGCCCAAACCACTCATGGATGCTGAACCAAGTTCAGCATGA
>JABABO010000105.1 GCA_014238195.1 Kordiimonadaceae bacterium
CCTTTATAATCACCCACGTGTTGTCTGGCTTATTCTTGTCTTAATTTTAGTTGCTGGCTGGAACGCTTGGAACGTGATGCCACGGCTAGAAGACCCGCATATGGAAAGCAGGGTTATTCAGGTCAAAACATTTTATCCTGGCGCTGATGCAGAACGAGTAGAAGCAGAAATCACCGAAAAACTAGAACGTAAAATGCGTGAAATCCCAGAGGTAGATACCATCAAATCAGTTTCCCGCCCAGGACTGAGCACCATTACACTGGAACTGGAAGACCGCGTTGATAACGCAAAGCCCATTACGGCACGCCTGCGTGATAAGGTTGCGGAAGTAACCGACCTACCAAACGGCGCTTCCGATCCTGATTTTTCAGACACACTCATCTATGCGCATTCAGCTATTATTTCCCTGACATGGCATAGCTCAGAAGGCATCAATTATGCCATATTAGGTCGCTACGCCCGTGAACTGGAAAATCGCTTGCGAAATTTAAACGGTACTGATTTTGTTGATATTATTGGGCTACCAAGCGAGGAAATCCGCGTCGAACTTGATGATGCCACATTGGCATCACACGGCCTAACGATGAATGATGTTGCCGATCGTATTCGCGGCTCCGATGCACGCGGTGCAGCAGGTGTCATAACAGGTGCCAACAATCAAATGGTCATCCAAGTTTCCGGGGCATTGGACGGCTTAGCCCGCATGCGCCGCATTCCGATAACATATGATGAAAAAGGGGCAAGCTTGCGCCTTGGTGACATAGCAACAGTCAATCGTACCTATCAAGACCCACCGGGTAGTTTGGTAAATTTTAATGGCACTTATGGTGTCGCTATCGCCGCCCGCATGTTTGAAAACAACCGCATCGACCATTGGTCTGACGACGTAAAAAATATACTCGATGAAATAGAAAATAACCTCCCCGCCTCGATCCATCTAACACGGGTCTTTGATCAAAAAGAGTATGCCGAAGACCGTTTAAATGGCTTGTTGGGTAATTTAGGTGTTGGGGCTATTGTGGTGATTGTAGTTCTGCTTGTTTCACTTGGATACAAAGCGTCCCTGATAACTGCGAGTATCTTGCCCCTTACACTTATGGCGGCCCTTGCCATCACGAATATGTTTGGTATGCGGATCGAACAAATGCTAGTGGTTGGCCTGATTGTTGCCCTTGGGATCATGGTCGATAACGCCATTGTGATCACAGATGAAATACAGCACTTGCGGCTAAAAGGCGTGGAACGCTCCCGCGCTGTGGCGACGACAGTGCGTAAGCTTTGGTTACCCTTGCTTGGCAGTACACTCACTACGATTATTGCGTTTTTACCCCTTGTCCTAATGCCTGGTAATGCAGGTGACTTTATGATCGGTATACCAGGCGCAGTGATTGCGTCCCTTATTGGATCATACGCCATTGCTTTTACGATCATATCTGCGGTGGCTGGACGCTTGGTGGATGGTATTGATCAAGCTCATCCACTTGACCAACCCACACAGCGCATATGGTGGCGTGATGGCATCAATGGTGGCTTTATCGCTAACCATTTTGAAGCAAGTTTAAAATGGGCAATGAATAAGCCAGTACGTACCATGATCTTTGCAAGCGCTATCCCGATATTTGGTTTTGTCATGGCAGGCAATCTAACTGAGCAGTTTTTTCCTGTCGCAGACCGCGATCAGTTCCGCATACAGATTTTCTTGCCAAGCCAGGCTACAATATATGAAACCAAAGAAGCCGCCGATATCGGTCATGCATATCTTAAAAAAATAACCGGCATTAAATCGTCAGATTGGTACATTGCTGGCGGCCCGTCGAAATATTATTATAATATCATCACAAACTATGACGGTGTTCCCACATTCACAGAAGCCATGGTTACTGTAAAAAATTTGCGTGACATCCCTGCCCTTGTTGACCGTTTGCAACGGGAATTCACTAATTTATTCCCCGAAGCGATGGTACTGGTGCGTGAACTGGGCGCAGGACCACCAATCACCGCGCCGATTGAAGTTAAAGTCATAGGCCCTGACCTTGCAATTTTACAAGAGCGCGGCGATGAACTACGTCGCATTATATCAAAACTCCCCCATGTGACAAACACACAAACGACCCTAAAACCAGGTCGCCCAATGATCAGCGTTGAAGCCCGCGAAGACGATGTTTCTGTTGCTGGGCTTACCCTGTCACAGGTGGAACATCAACTCGCGGCCCTAACCACTGGCATTGTTGCAACACACTTGATCGAAGAAACACAACAGGTTCCAGTACGGGTGATTGTGCGTCCTGAAGACCGCGCTGATTTGCAATCCATTGCCGATATGAACTTAATGGCGGCTGTGCGGCCAAAGGAACAAGACAATAGCTTTGCTGATTTACCCGTTTCTGCGATTGCTGATGTGGAATTAACCACAAAAGTTGGTACCTTAAATCGCCTGAACGGGCAACGTGTTAACAATGTTCGCGCCTACTTGGAATTTGGTATCTTACCAGCCACCGCATTCACAGCTTTCGAGCAAGCATTAAAGGAAGCAAACTTCACCTTACCCGCTGGGTATAAGCTTGAATTTGGCGGCGAAAAAGAAGGCCGAGATAAAGCCCTAACTCAACTGTTTGGCACCGTAGGTCTACTGATTATCATCATGCTTTTGTGCATTGTCCTAACATTTAATAGTTTCCGTTTGGCATTTGTTACATTTGCTGCTGCACTTCAGGCAGGTGGGCTTGGTATGCTATCCTTATGGCTTTTTGATTATCCGCTTAGTTTTGTTGTCATCATTGGTTTAGTTGGCCTGATCGGTCTGGCAATCAACGCCGCGATTGTCATATTATCGGAACTGCGTGGAATGGAACAGGCGCGGAGCGGCGAAGCTGGTGCGGTTGTCACGGGTGTTATGAAAACTGGGCGACATATCATATCCACGACACTGACCACGGTTGGTGGATTTATGCCGCTCGTTCTAGCGGGTGGCTCATTTTGGCCACCGTTTGCTGTCGCCATTTCGGGAGGTGCTTTTTTGTCAATGATCGTTAGTTTTTATTTTGCCCCCGCTGCCTTTTTGTGGGTCACACGTATGAAAGCTGTTTCTGCACCCAGTGAAACTGTAAACGCCAATGAATCTGTAACCAAAAGTACTGTAATCGCAGAACCACTTGCAAAAGGAATAGCAAAGTAACCTAATAAAGCGCTTACACCTATTCTGGTATTAAAGGTGTTGTCAGGGCAAGACCATAGGCTTGATTATCATCGTCTTCTATCTGCTTAATAATTTCAATCATCAGATCAAGATTGCCAGCTTTATATGCCGCATTCAACAGAATCAAGCGCTGGCTATCACGGTCATAAGCACTTTCAATCTCTGATAAAGCTGAAAGCTCTTGCCGGACTGCCGCAAGAACGGGACCTGATATGTTTGCCCCTTTGCCTTTAATGCTTGGTACCAGTGATGTAATATATAAAATTCGGTTAAATTGATCCTCAAAATGGGCAACACGGCTAAGGGCTTTATCAACTTGATATAATTCGACCTCAACTGCACCAATTTTCATGGCGAACGCTTCCTGCGCACTTTGGCTACGTAATCTGTCACCGTGCAAAATCGCTAGATTATAACTATCGGCAAGAACCTCCCCACGTACTTTTGCCTGATAGAGATCAACCAAACGATTAACCGTAACGTCGGCCCGCAAATTAAATCCTAACACTGATTGAAACAACGCGTCCGCTTCTTGCATCAAACGACTTGCGCTACCTGCACTGCCGCGCATGGCTTCTGCAATACCCAGCAAAACAAAACCACGATATTGTTGATCTGGGCGATCAAGCGCGCGCACAAGCATTTCAAAACGCTTGATATCAGCTTCGGTAATTTCTTCGGCACTGGCTTGGCTCAGTGCCACAAGGCCAAGCCAGAAGGAACGACGCTTGTTTTCCATCTGGTTCAGGGCAGTACGCGCGTCTGGCAAGCTACCAATCTTAGTCGCTTCACGGCTTAGCCGCATTAACACCTGATCCCGAAGTTTTGGGATATCGACCTCCTCGCTAATCGCGAGAGCACCCGCCATATCCCCCGCTTGCACCATAACAGGGGCGATTTCCTTAATTTTTTCCTGAAAGGCTATATTGATACGGACGGAACGGGCTTCATCAAGCGCTAGGGCTAACGTGCGCTGCGCGCGTTCACTATCACCAACAGCCGCTAGGGCGCGTGCGACACCTGTCAGCACTTTGGCGCGTTCTAAACCAAAGTCTTCAGCGATAACTGTCTGTAAAGCCGCGTTTATGGTACAATCCCGTGATAAAGCTTCAAGGCACTTAAGCGTATGGGCATTTGGCTTGTGTTCGCTTGTTACACTTAATTTTTCGTCTGGTGAATTTTGATTTTGATTTTGGCTCGCTAACAAATCGCTCGCTGCTATTGGTAAAAAAAGTGCAGTGCTAAGTAGGAGTTTTTGTGCGCTAGCACTTAGTTTTGCCGCGAATGTCTTGTCCTTCAATATCATTATCTATCCTTCATTTGCTTTCATAACAAATTTACAACCTCACCAGCCACAGCTTGTAGCATCTTTTCGGTGCCATGGTCTAATTTGCCATGACAACACTTCGGTCGCCAATGCATCTGAAATGCCCGTAACGTTTTTTCCATCTCAAATACTTTAGCCTCATGATCACTGATACCGTACCCAATAGCGATGAGATGTTTTTTAGCTGCGATCATACGATCAACATCACAGATTAATGCCATTTCATCGGCAGCCGAGACTTGTGGATAAAGACCAAACCCTTGCCGGGCTAAATGCGCCCACGGAAATTTTTCGCCAGGATCTATTTTACGGCCAGGGGCAATATCACTATGCCCGACAATCTTGCTTGCCACTACATCATAACGCGCTGTCAATCGGCCCAGTAATTCACACAAAACAGCGATTTGTTCTGTTGGAAAGTCTGTATAACCATATTCATGGCCAAGGTTAACAAGTTCAATGCCAATGGAATTGTCATTCACATTATCCCGCCCTTGCCAGTACGAAACACCCGCATGCCACGCCCGTTTATTGTCAGCGACCATTTGATACAGCGAGCCGTCTTCATCAATCAAATAATGCGCCGATACCTGAGCACTTTTATCGCAAAGGCGGTCCAAAGACGTATCACAGGGCATAGCAGTATAATGGATAATGATTGTATCAATCATCCCTTCCTTATCTATTGGGCGATCATTGAAATTTGGCGATGGCCGGTGCAATATGTTCATGATTAGCCACCCAAGTTTTCTTCAATTTCTTGCTGCAAATCAGAGGACTTCTTAGCGTTTCTAAGCGTCACGACCATCACCCCAGCAAGCGTAACAGCCCCACCCAGTATGATACGGCTTGTCAGAGCTTCATCCAACACAATAACACCAGCTAATATTGCAAACAAAGGGGTGAGCAAAAAATACGGCGCTATGGTTGATACTTCATAGTGGCGCAACAAATAATTCACACCCCCATGCCCAACAATACTGGACATCACCCCTGAATATAGCACACTACCCCAGGCGAGATAACTCGCACTTTGTAAGGCATCCACTTGGCCCGTTTCAAATGTAATGGAAAACAATACCGACCCAAAAACACCCGCAGCCCCAACCCAGCTTTGAGTTACCATCGTTGGAACATCCTTAACTTGGCGCATAAATATTGTTGATAAAGCGTACCAGAATGCTGTCAGCGTCATCAAAAGCACCGCATCAATATGATCAAAAACATGGGGATCAAAACCAATCACCATCACCCCTATGAAGCTAAGCGAAATACCCCCTGCTCTTTTCCAGCCAACCCGTTCACCCAGCATAAAAACTGCCAACATGGTCGCAAATGGCACAGCAAGCTGCGATACAATCGCCATAGAAGAAATATCCTTAGCAAGCTGCATTCCGATAAACATTGTACCAAAATGCAAGAAACCAAGGGTTACTGCCGCAGCAAGTACATGATACATGCGCCCGTGAACAAATCTGATAAAAGGCGATAACAAGATTAAAACAATGGAAAAGCGTAAAGCATTGCTCAGCATAGGGGGAAATTCTGTCACAGCCCATTTAGCAGCAACAAAATTTACGCCCCAAACCAAATTCACTATGACCAAAAGTACAATATGCCAAGGCTTCATAATAACTGACTTTTAAGCTGATAAACCAATGTTTCAGGTGACTGCGAGTGCTCTTTCATTCAATTTTTCCTCAAACGACTTTCCATAATTTTATCAAACGCTGCATTTATTTCAGCAGCACGGCGTGTCGCAACAGCGATTAAATCATTCGGCACCCCTTCGGCGATCATGCGGTCTGGATGATTGTCTCTGACTAATTGACGGTAATGGGCTTTTAGCGCTTTGTCACTAACCTGTGGGTCCACACCCAGTATCGTGTAAGGGCTATCTGGGTCGGCGCCAGTATGGCGTATAACCAAACTTTCAATTTCAGCGTCTGTTAACCCAAAAATATCTGCGACTGTGCGAATAAATTTAAGCTCGTCAGGATGCACAGAACCATCTGATTTCGCAATAAAAAACAAAGCTTCAAGCAGATCATATAAGACAGTACGATTGCCTTGCATCAAGTCGGCAAGCTGCTTGGCATAGGCTTCAAATCCTGCCGTGTGCTGGCGTGCCATATCAAAAACACGGCCAACATTAGCCATTTCAGAAGTAGGAACCCGAAAGACTTGCTTAAAAGCGTCCACCTCCTCGCGGGTGACCACACCGTCTGCTTTCGCCATTTTTGCCGCTAGCGCAATTGTGCCAATAGTAAAAGTAATGTGTTTGGTCGCGTCACTGTCACTCACAGTGCGCTCTATTCCCACGTCAACCGCCGCGCCCACACTTAACCCGATCAGCGCGCCTATTGGCCCGCCTAATGCTAATCCGGCTGTTCCACCGATTATTTTTCCCCATATCGACATAGATAAATCTTTAGCACATGCAGCAACTTAGCAGCTAGTATTAGTTTTATGATCATGCATATTTCTTAAAAAAATTAAGTTGATTGTTGGAGTAAGCACAAAAAAGCTTTATATCTATCAATAACTTTATTATCAGCTTAAAAACAGCACAAGAAAGCGATATAAACTAATAAACTATGCTGCCTATATTCAGCTGCCTATATTCAAAGGGCTAAAGGCCTAATATAAGTACGCACAATAGAAAGAACACCAATGGTCGATGTTGTCATCAGCGGGACAGGCCTATATGTCCCTCCAGCAAAAGTCACCAATCAAGAACTGGTTGAGGCTTTTAATGCACATGTAGATACTTATAACGCAGAATATAAAGCTGATATTGATGCGGGCCTCATGCCTGCCAAAGCTTATTCCAGCTCAGAATTTATTGAAAAAGCATCAGGCATTCGGTCCCGCCATATGATTGATGGCGCCGGTGTTTTGGATAAAGATCGTATGATGCCTCAGATGCCTGCTGGTGGACACGGCGATGACGACACACCCAGCACGCAGGCACAGATGGGCATCAATGCTGCTGAAATGGCTTTGAAACAAGCAGGTGTGGACGCAAAAGACATAGACTTTGTGATTTGTTCATCAGCTGCCATGCAACGTCAATTTCCAGCCATGGGCATTGAGATTCAACATCATTTGGGTTGCGGTGGTACAGCGATTGATATGGTCATGGCGTGCTCTAGCGCCACAACAGGTATGATCGCTGGCTATAATGCCATTCAGGCAGGCACAGCAAAGCGCGTTTTAATGGTCAACCCAGAAATTTTTAGTACTATGGTCAACTTCCGTGACCGCGATAGCCACTTTATCTTCGGGGATATAGCAACTGCCGTTGTCCTAGAGGCAGCCGACATTGCTAAATCTGGTGATCAGTGGAAAGTCTTGCACACCAAAGCCATGACCCAGTATAGCAATAATATTGTAACGCATTTTGGGGCTTTCACGCGCATTGATGAAAACAGCATTATGCGGGATGATATGTTTTTCATTCAACAGGGGCGAAAAGTTTTTAAGGAGTTGCTACCGCTTGTCACGCAGTTCATTACAGAACAAATGGCCGAGACTAACTGCGAAATAAGCGACATATCCCGCATGTGGTTACACCAAGCCAATATCAACATGAATATGTATGCTGCTAAAAAGCTGCTTGGCCGCGAACCAACAGAGGACGAGGCACCCATAGTGCTCGATCAATATGGCAACACAGCAGGGGCTGGGTCTATTGTTGCCTTCCATAACCATCGTTCTGATATGCAAGAAGGCGATAAAGGCTTAATTTGTTCCTTTGGTGCTGGTTATTCAATAGGCAGTTTAATGCTGGAAAAATTATAGTGTTATTCGTGAATTAATTCCAAAGGGGGCTGAGATGACAAACATTGTTATAAGTGGGACAGGTGTTTTCACCCCTCCTGACGCGGTATCCAACGAAGCCTTGGTTGAGGCCTATAACAGCTTTGTTGAACGCTATAACACCGACAATGCGGATGCTATTACTGCTGGTGAGAAAGACGCTTTGATGACGTCCACCGCAGCCTTCATTGAAAAAGCTTCGGGCATTAAAAGCCGCTTCATGATGGATGGCAGTGGTGCGATTGATTCTGAAATTTTAAAAACTCCCTTGCCCGACTGCGCCGCCGATAACAATATGGGAACACCTGTGCAGGTGCAAATGGCGTTAGGGGCCGCCAAAGAAGCCATCGCACAAGCAGGTCTTGCCCCTGAAGATATTGATATGGTAATCCTGTCGTCCTCAGTGTGGGAGCGTTTTGTCCCCTCAATGGCGACAGAAATTCAAAGCATTCTGGGGACAAAAGGCTTTGCCTTTGATATGGCAATGGGATGTTCGAGCGCTACATTCGGTATGTCAACAGCGCACGATGCCATTCAGTCAGGCATGGCAAACAAAGCGCTTATTATTACATCCGAATATATTACCCCTGTGATGAATTATAAGGAACGTGACGCACATTTTATATTTGGTGATGCTGCTGTAGCAATGGTTTTGGAGCGCGAGACTGAAGCCCAATCAAAGGGCCAATTCCGCATTCGCAGCCGCCGTTTGTTTACGGAATTTTCAACCAATATCAGGGCGAGCTTTGGCGCACGAACCCTTATGGAGCAAGACAAAATCAGTGATCCCGATCAATTGTTTTCACAAAATGGCCGCACTGTTTTTCGGGAACTTTTACCCAGTGTGATTGACTTAGTTGAAAGCCATCTTAAGCAAGAAAACTTAACAGTCAGTGATATTCGCCGCATGTGGTTACACCAAGCCAATATCAATATGAATCAGTTTGCAACCCGCAAGCTGCTTGGCCGCGATAGCACCAATGATGAAGCGCCGATTATATTAGACAAATACGCCAACACAGCAGGTGCGGGGTGTATTATTGCCTTCCATCAATACAAGGATGACATCAAATCGGGTGATATCTGTTTGTTGTGTTCGTTTGGGGCAAGCTATTCAATTGGCAGCTTTATCTTGGAATGCATATAGCCTTAAATTATCAAAGATTTCCTAGCGCTGCGTAAGTCGCATTTCAATACGGCGATTACGGGCATACGCCACCTGGTTATCATTGGTATCAAGGGGTTGGTGTTCACCAAAGCCTGTTGCTGCTAGGCGGTTTGCAGGGACGCCAACGCTGATTAAAAATTCAACGACACTAATCGCCCGCGCAGACGATAGCTCCCAATTATTGCGGTACCGTGCACTGCGTATAGGGCGCTTATCCGTGTGTCCATCAACCCGTAAAACCCACGTTAATTCAGTGGGAATATCAGTGCTAATCGCTAATAAAGTATCCGCAAATTTCCGCATTTCAGCACGCCCTGACGGCCCCAGATCAGCACTGGC
>JABABO010000341.1 GCA_014238195.1 Kordiimonadaceae bacterium
AAAACCACCGAACATATTATCATTGCCATCGCCGCCGTCTAGGGTATCGTCATCATTGCCAGCAAACAGGCCATCATTACCACCACCACCAATCAGGACATCATCGCCGTCACCGCCATATAGTCGGTCATGAAGATCGTCAGGGCCGCCATCAAGGGTGTCATTGCCAGTGCCGCCGCTAAGAACATCTTTACCGTTGCCGCCATTAATATTGTCGTCACCAGCGTCGCCGCTAAGCGTATCATTACCGTCACCGCCATCAAGCGTATCATTATCACTTCCACCATCAAGACGGTCATCACCTGAATGACCGTATAACTCGTCATTGCCTATTCCACCATCAATAATGTCATCGCCTGCTCCACCATCAATAATGTCATCGCCTGCTCCACCATCAATAATGTCATCGCCTGCTCCACCATCAATACTGTCATGGCTCGAGCCGCCATGAACTAAATCATCGCCCGTACCAGCGTTCATTGTATCATTCCCTTTACCACCAAAGATAGTGTCGTCACCGGCTTCCCCTTCGATCAAATCATGCCCATCATAACCATAGAGGGTATCATTATAAGCACTACCCAAAAGAGTGTCATTACCGCTACCACCAGGCAAAGAATCGCCGTCTGAATTTCCATTAATTGTGATGGTGACAATCTGGTCAGCGTTATAAGTTGAATCTGTAGCACGAACGGTGAAGCTGTCAGATAGGGTGTCACCCGCGCCAAGGCTTTGAACAGCATCATTGTTCAGGGTAAATTCCCAGTCGCCATTAGCGTCAACTGTCGCCGTGCCATATTCAGCACTGACATTAATCGACCAGTTGAAGCTCGTATCAGCTTTACCATCAGGGTCATCAACATCAAGATTACCTGACGCGGTAAGGCTGCCATCCTCGGTAACAGCACCACTCGCTTCGCCTGTTAGGGTGTGCGGTTCGTTAACCAGCTTGGGGCCGCCAAACACCACATAAGATTCATCTTTGTTCTCATAAGGTGCACCTATGACCAGATCGCTAAAGCCATCGCCGTTGATATCACCCGACGATACGTGTCTTCCACTGTCATCAGATGCGTCAGGGCCACTAAGGGCAAAACCATTGGTTCCGGTTAAGCTTGATACATCAATGGTTGCTTCGAAACCACTATTCTTACCGAATAGGACATAGGTTTCGCCTGCATCTACAATTTCATCTACTTCTGTAAAAGGTGCCCCAATGACGATATCGTCATAACCATCACCGTTAACATCACCAGCGCTGGCGACCGAACTGCCAAGACGATAAACGTCTGGATCATCACTTTTGAGGGTAAAGCCATTGCTGCCATCTAGGTTGGAAAGCTCAATAGCTGATGCAAAGCCATTGCCCTGACCAAAAACCACATAGCCTTCCCCTGAAGTTCCAGCGAGCTCTGCCCCAATAATAATATCATCGTAGCCGTCGCCGTTAATGTCCCCAGCACCAGAAACATTGTCGCCACTATGATCATTTCCACTAACGCCTCTGAGAACAAAACCATTGCTGCCATCAAGGGCAGATACTTCTATGACGCTGTTAAAACCACCCGATGCCCCTAACACCACATAGCTTTCACCAGCATTATCTTTACTATTAGGATCGGCTTTTTGTGCCCCTACAATAATGTCATCATATCCATCGCCGTTCAAATCACCAGCGCTGGAGACTGAATAGCCGGTCACGTCGCCGTTATCATATCCATTGCCAGAAGCTCCTTGAATGACAAAACCATTGCTTCCATCAAGACTGGACATGTCCATAAATGCGTCAAAGCCGCTATCCTTACCAAACACGACATAGCCTGCGCCAGCATAATTGTTTGCACCGTAACCGCCAATAATGATATCATCATAACCATCACCGTTGATATCCCCTGCACTGGAGACACTAGTCCCAAAAAATGAATAGTCTGCACCGTTTAGGGTAAAGCCATCTGAGCCATCAAGGCTGCTAAGGTTTAAGGAAGTAGGGAAAAAATTACCGTCATCAGCATTTTTACCAAATATAATATAGCTATTATCCCCAACATTTAATACCTCAGATTGATCGTTATAATGGAATCCAGCCCCGATAATAATATCATCGTAACCATCGCCGTTAATGTCCCCAGCATTATAGGCAGAACCACCATTATAATCCGCACCATCAGTGGGACTGTTAGAATTATCATCTATCTTAAAACCATTGTCGCCGTCCAAGTCCGCAAGATTGTAGGAAGCTGCGAAACCAGTAACCTGATCTTCTGTCCCCACGCGGTCCGTGACAGTGATAGACAGGGCCTTGCACGGCGCTCTCACTCACACCATCGCTAGCTGTGACTACAATGTTATAGATGTTATCGGTATCATCATCCACGGGGGCTTCATAATCTGGTGTGCTGTTAAACCGCAGTTCACCCGTGCTGGTATCAATCGTAAAATCACCCGCATCTACGCCGCCAGATATACTGTAAGTAAGCCCAGCGTCTGCCAGTCCACTATTTAAGGATGCTTGCACATTATGCACAACGCCCGTGAGGTTTTCTTCTACACTGTCATGGTTACTGGAATTGAAATTTATGGTCATGATGTTCCCTTGGAGCTGAATGAATGTACTCTCTCTTTTAAACCCGTATCTACTGCCTAAAGCATCTCGCTAAAGCGCTGAATATTATCTTAGTCCTTTACCCGCATTGGCCCACATTTGGTTTGCACTTGGCGTGTTATCAAAAAACAATTCGTAGGGCCGATAAAATCGAAACATACTAAAGTAGATGGTTAACAAAGCATTACACCTTTAAGTAGAAGTCAATAATAATTACGAATCCGTAAAAATTTCTTAGTCAAAGAAAATCAAAATATTATCCTTATAAAATAATCAGTTAAAAATATTATGATAAGATTTTAAAATTAGGTCTTGCGCAATATGCTTTAGTGTACTACATAACTAATACACCGCAACGATAAAGCACCAATACAGAAGTGTAAAAAACGAACGGTGAAACGGTCTGAGCGATAACAACAGTATAAATAAGCACGCTCAGCGAGGAAAAAAATGGCCATAGAAACTCAAAAGGGTTCGGGCAGTTGGGACACGGCAGCGAGGATATAAGCGTCCACAAAGAGGCGCACCTGCTTAGTAAGGTATGAAGTTCTAGCTAAGTAGATAAAGTGAGACCAATGAATAATGATCTTATTATTCATTAATAGGTCGAACCGACATAAATGGGAGGGTAATCCCATAACTTTAAAATTGATGTGCAGGGTTTTGGCAGCGCTTAATCCCTGCAAATCAGATAACAGCGAGGCTGAAAACAGCCCCGATAAAACGACAGAAAATAAGCATAAGCCCACAATAAGGGTAAACCCAAATAAGGTTAATGAGGAGAAAAACAATGCCGATAAGACCATATCATAAAGTGAAACGAATGGAACGCCGCAGCCGTAATAAAGCCCGCCAAACAGCGTGCTTGATGACAGTTACCCCTGCTGTGAATATTATTTCGCTGGCACAAACCCAATAGATAGGGGAATAATTATGACGCCGGATTGGAGCGACAATCAGCCGATCTACCGGCAACTGAAAGACAAAGTGGTCAGCGCCATCATGGATGGATCACTTATTGAGGGGGAAGCTTTGCCCTCTGTCAGAAATGTTGCTGTCGATCTGCAAATTAACCCACTTACTGCATCAAAAGCTTATCAGGAGCTCGTTATGGATGGACTTGTTGAGAAACGTCGCGGACGCGGTATGTTCGTGATTGAAGGGGCGCGTGACCGTTTGCTGGAAGCCGAGCGCACGCGTTTTATTGAAGATGAATGGCCGCGTGTGGTGGAAACTATTCGCCGCCTTGGTTTTGACGCTGATGAGCTGCTGAAAAGCAGTTTAAGTCATTAGGAGGTCGGTATGTCAGAAACAGTTATAAAAGCGACAGGCCTTACAAAATCATTTGGTGATTTTCATGCGTTAAATAATGTTAATGTGGAAATTGGGCTAGGCCGTATTGTCGGTGTGATTGGTGAAAATGGCGCTGGGAAAACAACATTTTTAAATGTCATCCTTGGGCTTTGCTCCTATGAAGGAAACCTTGATGTTTTAGGGCGTAATCCCGCCCGTGAACGCGATGATCTGATGCGCGACGTTTGCTTTATCGCCGATGTTGCAACGCTGCCTAAATGGATGAAGGTTAAGGATGTTTTCGATTATGTTGAAAGCGTGCACCCCAAATTTGACAGGGCAAAAGCCATGGGTTTTTTAAGCCGTACGAGCGTGCCGCTTGACAAAAAAGTACGCGCCTTATCAAAAGGCATGATGGTGCAAGTGCATCTTGCTGTGGTGATGTCGATTGATGCGAAACTTTTGGTGCTGGATGAACCAACACTTGGCCTAGACATTATGTTCCGCAAGCAGTTTTATCAAAGCTTGCTGGAAGAATATTTCGATGAAGACCGCACCATTATCATCACCACGCACCAAGTGGAAGAAATCGAACATATTCTTACTGATGTGATTTTTATCAAAAGCGGTGATATTGTGCTGGAAGCAGAAATGGATGATCTTGGCAGCCAGTTCAATGAAGTGCGGGTGACAAAAGGTAAAGAGGATGAAGCAAAAGCCCTTGGCCCAATGCGCCTTGGATCCAGTTTTGGTCGTACAACGGCAACCTATCAAAATAAAGACCGTGAAACATTGGCAAGCTTGGGTGAAGTACGCGGCCTGGGACTTGCGGATATATTCGTGGCAACTATGTCCCAAAATGGGGCCAACTCTAACGACACAGGAGACGGGCAATGAATACGATGCAAGCCCTTGTAAAAAGGGAATTTCTTGAAAATCAAAATGGGTATTTTCGTACCCCGTTGGTATTATGCGGCATAACAATTTTACTGCTTTTTGTATCCTTGTCTGGCTTAAGTGGTGGTGCGATCCAACTTGAAGAATTTGCACTGAGCGATATTACCTCGGTGTCAGAAGTTCTTGAACGCGCTAAAGCCCAAAAAGGAGAAGAACTACCAACAGCCATAGCCATCGCGTATAATGTGCTCACTATGGCGGTTTGGATTGCCCTGCCTTTCGTGATTTTCTTTTCACTGCTTGGTAGTTTGTATGAAGAACGCCGTGATCGCTCAATCTTGTTTTGGAAGTCTATGCCCGTTGCAGATTGGCAGGAAATACTTGCAAAATTGTTGATGAGTATCCTTGGTACTCCAATCATCTTTTTGACTATCGCGATTGTCGGGCAATTGATCATTGCGGTGATTTTCAGTGTGATTGTGATTTTTCAGGGTGGACCCGTACTAGAACTTTGGCCCCTTGGCGCTATGATTGAGGGCTGGTTTGCCCTGGCGGTGCATTTTATATCTTATATGTTTTGGGCGCTGCCGATCTTTGCTTGGATAATGCTTGTTTCTGCCTACGCTAATCGTATGCCGTTTTTGTTCGCAATATTGCCGCCTGTGGTATTGATAGTCTTAGAAAATATCTTTTTTGACAGCCAATCCTTAGCACGCTGGCTTGGGTTGCACCTTGGCGGCTGGATGGAAAAGGGCATGCGCTTCACTGACACGATTGCAGGGCCAAGAGAATTACATGCGCAATCCATGGAGACCGTTTTAAGTGCTTTTACATATTCGCTGGGTAACGGGCATATGTGGTTAGGAATACTGGTGGCTGGGGCTTTGTTTTATGGCACAGTCGAATTACGCAAACGTGCAGTGTAGGAGAAGACTATGTGCAAGAAAACACTATTATCGCGTATGGCGCAAATAGAAAAAGCGGAAGCTTTGCCAGTGGACTTAATTCGATACGCAAAAACTAAATCGGGGGAAAAGTGTAAGCGAAACATTATAGCGAGCCAATGAATAACGATCTTATTATTCATTAAACGCTTTGGGATAAGTCAAGCCGTAACAAATGCTTATAGCCAAATCAGGGGATAAAATTCACTGCATTTGGCTATAGCTCTTTAAATCCTTCTTCTATGAAAAGACAGCTATGCTGGCCTTTCAAGCTTGGATTGCTAAAGCTATAGCGAGACCAATGAATAATGAGATCATTATTTATTGATAAGTCGAACCGATACAAATACTTATAGCCAAATAAGGGGATCAATATTCACCGCAATTGGCTATAGTTTAGTAAACAAGGACTATTCACCCTAAAAAATACCCAAGTCCCAAGTTCCATCATAGTATTGTAAGGTTTGTCCTGTCTGAATTCTTTACTTTTGTTAAGTTTTACCTATGATCATTGTGGGTATAAAGGGAACTTTCATGATGAAAGTAGAGTATCAAAGCAATAATTTTTCGCGGTCACTAAGTGTTGATGTTTGTGTGAAATCTCTCATCACTATTGTTGCTATGATCGCGGCATATCATTTATCTACTGGCTTGTCCGTGATCGATGATTTGGCCGCGCCTATTTGGTTACCAGCAGGTGCTGGTTTAACGGCTTTTGTCGTTTGGGGCCGCCGTGTTGTGATGGCCATCCTTACAGGATACTTCCTGATTAGCGGGGATATGGGGGTAGGGGCAGGTCTCATAAATTTTAGCAGTGAAATTAAGGATATTCTGCCTTTCGTATTGTTGGGCTTGATCGGTTTTTTTCATGTTATTAGCGCAGATTGGTTGTTGCGTCGCTATGCGAATTTCCCCAATTTATTTTTAAACGCCAGTTCTATATTGAAATTTTATCTTTGGGGCTGTTTTGCCTCTAGTTTTATATCAGTTATTTTGATTTCGGTGGTCCTTGTGTTCTTTGAATTAATCCCGCAGGGTAAATTTTTTCATTCCTTTTTTAATTATTGGTTTGCCTTTGCCAATGGAACGTTTTTGGTAGTACCACCTGTCTTGATGTTTTTAGCGGGGCGTAATCCAGCATATAAAACCCGCGCTTTATATGCTGCTATTGGTCAAGCGACTGGGTTTGCTCTTGCAACGCTGGTGATTTGGCAAACTTATTCTTCTATGCAGAAGGAAATCCGCGAGCGCAGAGCCGAAGACACCATCCATATGGTGAGTGATTTGCAGATGGGACTTTTGCCTTCAACTCAAGCTTTGTCACAATTATCAATCGCAGCTGTCTATATTGGTAATTTTTCTGTCACAACATTTAATCAATTAGCTTCTGCGTATTTGCGTGCTGAAAGCGCTTCATTTGCTGTTGCTTGGGCACCTTTGTTTGACGATGAAGATCGCCCGCAATTTGAAGTGGGAATCCGTTCAGATTACGGGCCTGATTTTTATTTAAAGGAGCTTGACATAAAGGGTGCTTATAAGCAGGCTGAACCTAATGCGCGTTATATTGCCCCGCGTTATGTGTACCCCGTTGAAGGTAATAGCATCGGCGTGGGGCGGGAGTTGTGGAATGACCCAATGAACTGCAAGGGTTTAGAAGCTGCCATGAAAGCGAGCGAACCCGTGATGACCCGTGTTCTCTCATATGATAACCAACAAACGATTTTTCTTGAACATCCTGTGTTTACACCAGAAAAGAATTTTCTGGGGTTTGTCATTGGTGGGGTGTATGTGGCAAAATTTATCGATTCAGCGTTGGCTGAATATTGTGATAAATATAACATTCAGATCAGAGACCTTGGTCTATCACGCGATGATTATCTATGGCAAAGCGTTAATCTTGGAAGCCCAAAGTCGCGCTCAAATCAATCAACCACTAGGCAAGAGCAATTATTAGATATTTCAGAGGATGAAGTTGATACTCTTGTCTTTAAACTTGCCTCACGCACTTTTGAAATTTCTGTCAGATTAAAAGAAACACATTTTAGGCAATTTAGCACTTGGCAGGTTACAAGCGTCGTTATCTTTAGCGGTATTCTCGCTGTGCTTCTTGGGTTTGTGGTTTTACTGATTACTGGTCAGCATTTGTTAACTGAACAAAAGGTGATTAAACGCACAGATGACTTGCAACAGGCTTTGAAAATCAAGTCAGATTTTCTAGCAAATATTGGCCATGAAATGCGTACACCAATTGGGGAAATTCATGCTTTGATTGATCAAGCAAAAGAACATTTGGATGCAAAAGATTTGGCAGGAAAATCGTCGCTGGATAGTGCGCAACAAGCGTCACAGTCATTACTGGCTACTGTGAATGATATTCTAGATTATTCCTTGCTTGAGCAAAAAGATGTGACATTGAATCTCAGTTTCACACATATCGAGACATTGATTAAGACGACTGTGAGTAAATTTGAGGCTTTAGCTGAAAAACAAGACTTATATCTGACGACTAAGGTGTGTGAAAATCTACTCGACGTATGTATTGATTCTGAACGCGTATCACAAATATTAAGTAATTTGATAAGCAATAGCCTTAAATTTACTAAAAATGGCCGCGTTTCTGTGGCTGTTGACATGCAGGCAGTGCCTACAAAAACATTTTCCAAAGGTCAAAGCTATCAATTAAAAATCATTGTATACGATACGGGCATTGGTATTTCAAAATCTGATCAAAATTTAATTTTTGATGACTTTAGTCAGGTTGATCCTTCGGCTGCAAGGCGCTACGCAGGAACTGGGTTGGGCTTAAGTATTGTGAAAGAACTGATTAATCTTATGGATGGGACCTTATTGGTTGAAAGTAGCTTAGGAAAGGGGGCTACGTTCACAGTGATGATACCAATCAGTGATGAAAATATGAAAGACGTTGCCTCCAACATTGAAGCTATTCCTATCAATGAATCAAAACGGGTGCTCACTATACTTCTAGCGGAAGATAATAAGATCAATCAAACCTATCTTCAAAGCGTTTTAAGCGCAGCAGGACATGAAGTGCAAGCCTTTGGAAATGGGCTTGAATTACTAGAATATGTTAAGGGCTTAGAAGATC
>JABABO010000132.1 GCA_014238195.1 Kordiimonadaceae bacterium
CCGTTTCGTGGCTTCATTCAAGACCGTAAATCACAGCAAGAAAATGGGGCCATACTGGGCGATGCGATGCTTTTCTTTGGGTGTCGCCGTGAAGATCAGGATTATCTGTACCGCGATGAAATTGAAAACGCAGCCAACGCTGGGCTTATAGATATGCATACTGCTTTCTCCCGCAGCGGTGGGGGGGCGCGGGTCTATGTACAGGACCTTATTCGCAAGCATGGTGCAAAGGTTTGGCAATTGCTTGAATCTGGGGCAATCATATATATCTGTGGTGATGGTTCTGCGATGGAACCTGATGTGAAGCGAACGCTTCATGCCCTTTACAGCGAAGAAACAAACACCAATATGCAAGCGGCTGAGGCTTGGTTAGATGGGCTTGCTAAAGACGGGCGTTATGTTTTGGATGTGTGGGCTGCAAATTAGCCATAATAAGACATTATAAAATAGTTTCGCTTTCGTAACTTGCCCCTTCTTGATTAATCCAGTAGGCTGCCTAGCCAATTGGGATAGACATAAATTATATCTTATATGTTTGATAGATCAGGAGAAGACAATGAAATTTTTCATCACGCTTGGGCTAACATTGGCATTGCTGACACCTACTGTTAGTGCAGCTGGTACCCTTAAAAAGGATGCTAAGGCCAGTAGTATATTCAATGGTATGGAGCTGCGCTCAATCGGGCCTGCTTATATGTCTGGCCGTATATCAGATATTGAAATTGATCAAAATGACCCAGCAACATGGTATGTTGCTGTATCATCCGGCGGTGTATGGAAAACGATCAATAACGGCACAACATGGACCCCACTTTTTGATAAACAATCGGTTTATTCGATTGGCGACGTAACGATAGATCCCTCTAACCCAAATACCATTTGGGTTGGCACGGGCGAAAACAATGGTGGGCGGCACATAAGTTTTGGTGATGGTGTTTATAAATCCACCGACGGCGGCGCATCATGGTCCAATATGGGGCTACACACGTCCGAGCATATCTCTGATATTATTGTTCACCCAAACGACAGTAACATTGTATGGGTATCAGCACAGGGACCGCTTTGGTCCAAGGGTGGTCAGCGCGGCCTTTTTAAAACAACTGATGGCGGCCAAACTTGGGCGAATGTTTTGAAAACCGATGAATGGACCGGCGTGACATCCCTGCTGATCGATCCACGCAACCCTGATAAGCTATACGCTGCGACTTGGCAGCGCCAACGCACATTACCCACTTATGTAGGAACAGGCCCTGGCGCAGGCATACACACCAGTGATGACGGCGGGCAAACTTGGCATGAACTTAAAGGCGGCCTGCCAAAGGAAAATATGGGCAAGATCGGTCTGGCTATTTCACCGATTAAACCCGATATACTTTATGCCGCAGTCGAGCTGGACCAACGCAAGGGTGGGCTTTATCGTTCAGCTACGCGCGGTGAAAGCTGGGTAAAAATGTCTGATGAGGTCTCTGGCGGTACAGGTCCCCACTATTATCAGGAAATTTTCGCTGACCCGCACACCTTTGACCGTATTTATATTGCGAGTAACTTGTCAAAAGCGTCGAATGACGGCGGCAAAACGTGGAAAACATTTAATTTGAAGAAAAAGCATGTTGATGACCATGCGATGGCATTCCATCCAACAGACCCTAATTTTATGTTAGTGGGGTCAGATGGCGGTGTCTATGAAACCCATGACGATATGGGCAATTGGCGATTTATCAATAATTTACCCCTGACACAATTTTACAAAGTCGCTGCCGATGATGCCAAACCCTTTTATAATGTTTATGGTGGGTCTCAGGATAACAGCACACAAGGTGGACCATCTCGTACTGACCGCGCCAACGGTATTAAAAATTCTGATTGGTTTTTGACGTTGTTTGGTGATGGTCATCAACCAGCCACCATGCCAGGTAATCCTGATATTGTCTATTCACAGTGGCAGCAAGGAAACTTAGCCCGCTATGACCGTATTACAGGCGGTATTACCTATATCCAACCCCAAGCAAAACCGGGTGAGCCTGCCGAACGTTTTAACTGGGACGCCCCTATTTGGGTGTCCCGCCATGACCCTAAGCGTTTGTATCATGCTTCGCAGCGCATGTGGCGCTCGGACGATATGGGTGATACTTGGACTGCAATTTCAGGCGACCTTACACGCAATGAAAATCGTATGCATATGCCTGTAATGGGCCGTACTTGGTCGGTCGAGGCTGGCTGGGACATTTATGCGATGTCTAATTATAACACCATTGCAAACCTAACAGAATCGCCCATTGATGAAAATATTCTATATGCAGGCACTGATGATGGCCTAATTCAGGTAACATCGGACGGCGGTAAAAATTGGACCCGTTATGAAATTGGCAAAATCAAAGGGATTCCAGACACAGCCTACGTAAATGATATTCGCGCTGATTTATTTGATGCTGATACGGTTTATGCTGCACTCGATAACCACAAATACGGTGACTATAAGCCGTATCTCATCAAAAGCACGAACCGTGGAAAAACTTGGAAATCCATTGCATCTAATTTACCAAGCAAGCATCTTGTGTGGCGTATTGTGCAGGACCATGTCAATAAAGACCTGATGTTCATTGGCACAGAATTTGGTCTATTTTTCACTGTAAATGGTGGCAAAAAATGGATTGAGTTATCAGGCGGGGTCCCTACGATTTCCTTTCGTGATGTGATTATCCAGCGTGATCGAAATGATTTGGTTGTTGGTAGTTTTGGTCGCGGGATTTATATCCTTGATGATTACACACCCCTGCGGGGCCTATCAGAAGAAGCCCTTGAACAAGATGCCTTATTGTTTGCTGCGCGTTCCGCACTTTGGTATCGCCCTGATAACAATCACACCGAAAGCGATGGTGACAGTGTTTATATCGCTAAAAATCCAGATTTTGGTGCAACATTTACCTATTATTTGAAGGATAGTTTCAAAACCGCCAAAGATAAACGTCAAGACAGCGAAAAAGAATTGGAAGATAAAGATAAATTCCCGCGTTATCCAGATTTTGAGGTTGTTGAGGCTGAAATTCGCGAAGTGAAGCCTTCTGTATATTTGCTTATCCAAGATACTGATGGCAACATTGTGCGCAAAGTGGCCGCTAAAAATGCCAAGGGTGTGAACCGTGTAACTTGGGATTTACGCTATCCCTCACAAAAAGCTATCGGTGATAAAGGCAGTTATATGGGACTAGATAACCCAATGGCGGCACCTGGGGCTTACCAAGCCACTCTTTACAGCAATGTAAATGGCACAATTGATCAGCTGGCTGAACCTGTTACATTTGATGTCGAAGTGATGCGAAGCAGTGCATTGAAAGGCGCAACCCCAGATGAAATGACGGCTTATGCTGTGGATATTAGTAAAACCATCCGCGCATATTCTGCAGCAACAGCAAACGTCACCCTTCTCAAAGATCAGCTCGCTGATTTCCGTAAAGCCCTGAATACTATTGATACGAACCCTTTGGCAGCAGAATCTATGTGGGCTGACATCCGCACGGAATTATTAGCAATAGAAGAAGTGATGGTGGGCAAGAAGGCAAATTCTTTCATAGGGCCTGCACCGACGACGATGGACGATCGCTTATTTTTTGCTTCAATGGGGGCCTATAGCCTGTATGGTCCAACCCCGTCACATATTGAGCATCTTGGGTATTTTAAGGCAGATTTTGCCAAAATATCAGCGCGGTTATCAACATTAGGGGAGGTGAAAATACCAGCCTTGCAAAAAGCTTTAGCAAGCGCTGGTGCAATATGGACTGCGGGAACATCACTGCCTAAAAACTGATAATGGGGCTTTAAGCGCGATAATCATGATCCGCCGTTCTGGTGGTTCCTATAAAAATCTTGTACCAAGGGTCAGTCTGTTTAATCGGGCTGGCCTTAACTTTAATACTATAGCGAGACCAATGAATAATGATTTCATTATTCGCTAAGTCTCTTGGGATAAGTCGAACCGTAACAAATACTTATAGCCAAATAAGGTGATCAATATTCACCGCAATTGGCTATATTGTTATTAATTGCTTATCCTAACCCCATAACCTGCGCGGGGGTGCATGCATTATACTGCCATTAAAATGGATGGGATGCGCATGATCTTGTGCAAGCAGAAGCGGCCCATCAAGATCAACTATTTTAGCATCTGTTGCTAATATCATCGCAGGGGCCATTGCTAAGCTAGACCCCATCATGCAACCAATCATAATCCCCAGCCCCAAGTTCTGTGCTTCGGCTTTCAGTTTTAGGGCTTCGGTTAGACCACCCGTTTTATCTAGCTTGATGTTAATCATGTCATAGCGGTTTGATATGGCTCTCAGGTCCTTGCGGGTATGCAAGCTTTCGTCCGCAATAAGCGGGATAGGGTGTGCAAGCGTTTCTAGTATATCGTCATCTGCCACAGGTAGGGGTTGCTCAATCGCGGTTACGCCAAATTCTTGCAGCCCTTCGATGGTGTTTTGATAGGTTTCTTTTGTCCAGCCTTCGTTTGCATCAACAATAATTTCAGCGTTCGGCGCACCATTACGCACAGCTGTTACGCGTGGGAGATCATCTGCCGAGGCAAGCTTGACTTTCAACAGCGGGCGATTAGTGTTTTCAGCTGCTTTTTGCTGCATAACATCTGGTTCATCAAAACTGATTGTATAGGCCGTTGTTATGCCTTGCGGTTTTGGCAAGTCTAACATGTCCCAGACCCGCATACCAGTTTGTTTGGCTTCCAAATCCCAAAAGGCACAATCAAGGGCATTGCGCGCTGCACCCGCTGGCATGGCTTCCTGTAATGCCGTACGGTCCAATCCATCCGCAATAGGTTTTGCCATTGCTGTTATCGCACGCATCACGCTGTCAGTTGTTTCACTGTAACGCGCATAGGGAACACATTCCCCGTAACCAGTATGTGTGCCATCTGTTAGGCTAACCATGACTGCATCGGCTTTAATACGGGCGCCGCGACTAATGCGAAAAATCCCGTTTACTGGATAGGAAACAGACCGCGCTGACAAACTGATCTGCGGCATTAAAGTGTATCCACAATTGAAGCCGTTCCTTGGGCGTAGGGATCGCAGGCTGGCAAGCTGTATTTGTCTTCAAGCCCGCGCAGGTAGCTATCAATGGTATCTTTTTCCATGTTGCTGGTGTTGACACATATCCCTACAAACCGCGCATCCTTATTAACAATTTTTGCCATGATAGTTGTTAGGCTGATGAGTTCGCCTAAATCGGGAACAGGCTGATGCGCTAGACCGCGCATATGGGTCCGAGTTGGTTCATGGCAGGCGACAAGTGCATCTGGTTGCCCACCATGGATCAACGCTGCGGTTACACCAGAAAAGCTAGGGTGAAATAAGCTGCCTTGTCCTTCGATGATATCCCAGTGATCATCATTATGGGCGGGTGTAATTGCCTCCACTGCACCAGACATAAAATCAGCGACTACAGCATCCACGGAAACCCCTGATCCTGCAATTAAAATACCTGTTTGACCTGTTGCGCGAAAATCGGCGTTCATACCGCGGGCGCGCATTTCTTTTTCTAGGGCGAGGGCTGTGTACATTTTACCGCAAGAACAATCAGTTCCGACTGGTAACAAACGTTTACCGCTACGTTTTTCGCCGCTGCCAACCAAAAAAGTCTCGCTAGGATGACGCACGTCATAAATATTGCGATCCAGCTTAGTCGCTAATCCTGCGACTTCATCAATATCCCTGACTTTATTATGTAAACCATTGGCAATATCATAGCCGATTTCTAGGGCGTCTTGCAGCAAGTCAATCCAATGGCTCGGTATAATGCCGCCGCGATTAGCAACACCCAACACTAATGTACGCGCCCCATTATCCCATGCTTCTTGCAGGCCCATGTCTTTGATGCCCAGATCAGCTTGACACTTTTCAAGGCGCATTTGTGCAATAACATTTTCTGGCCGCCAATCATTAATACCCCGTGCAGTTTTCGCAGCTAATTGATCAGTGGCTGCACCAAGAAATAATAAGTAAGGTGTCTTGATTTGGAACATAATTTATCCTTCTATAGGCTCAGAGCCGTCTTTAATAACGTGCACGAATCTTCATAACCTTTGCTATAGCATGATGTTTTGACAGGATGAAATTTTTAAGTCTTAATACGGGCGACTTTTAATCAAAGCACAGCTCAGTGGTGCTAACCTAGGATACGAAAGACTTTACTATGCGGGCCACAAAAGCAATCATTGACTTACAAGCGCTAAAAGCCAACGCGGTGTTTGCTAAAGCGCAGTCTAGGGGGAGTAAGCTAATATCAGTTATTAAGGCCGATGCTTATGGGCACGGGGCACTTGAAGCGGCCTCTGCCTTGGATACTATCAGTGATGCTTTTGCTGTCGCCTTTATGCAGGAAGCCAAGCCTTTACTGAACGCAGGTATTACAAAACCTATTTTGATTTTAGAAGGCTTTTTGGATGCGGACGATCAAAAAGCTGCGCAGGGTCATGCTATTTGGCCTGTTGTCCATACGGATTATCAATTAAGTGCGATTGTGAAGGATACAAGTCAGCATTATGATCGAGTTTTCGTAAAAGTTGATACAGGCATGCACCGGCTTGGTTTATCTTTAAGCTCAACAGCATCAGCCATTGATACTTTGCGGTCTTGCGGCCACATTGGTGATGTTACGCTCATGACCCATCTTGCATGTGCAGATATGTCAAGCGATAAAACTACGGACAGGCAACTGGAAGCGTTTCAGTCTCTGTCTCATTCTTTGGGGCCGATTAGTCGAAGCTTAAGCAATTCGGCAGGAATTTTATCTTTGGGCCAAGGGCAAGGTGACTATCTGCGTGCTGGGTTGATGTTATACGGCGCTGATCCCTTTGCCGATGATCCATCATTGACAAGCCATTTGCAAGCCGTCATGCATTTTGAAGCGCCAATTATAGCAATTCGTAACATTGTTGCAGGGCAAGGGGTTGGGTACGGGCATATCTGGGTCGCAGACCGGCCCTCAACCATTGCCACGCTTGCTGCGGGTTACGCTGATGGCTATCCGCGCCGTGCACTAGGCACAGAAGTTTATATTTGTGATCAATTAGCCCCTGTTGTTGGTCGCGTTTCTATGGATATGCTCACCATAGATATTACGGATATCCCAGCAGCGAAGATTGGTGATCTGGCTGAATTGTGGGGCACCCATATAGCCATCACAGATGTTGCAACATGCGCTGGCACACTAGCATATGAATTAATGACAGGTGTATCAAAACGCGTACCACGTTGTTACAAATAAAAAACCACCCAAGTATGGGTGGTGATTTTTTATCATATTATCATGAACCAAGTTTACTTGATTTTAGCTTCTTTGAATTCCACGTGCTTACGAACAACAGGGTCATACTTACGCTTGACCATTTTATCAGTCAGCGTACGTGGATTTTTCTTGGTTACATAATAATAGCCCGTGTCAGCTGTGCTCACAAGCTTGATTTTAATGTTGGACGGCTTTGCCATCTGATTTACTCCAAGAATTAAAAATGTATCGCGTGTCACGATGCTTCGTGGGCGGAAAATACTCGCGGCAGAACAGAAGTCAAGCCTTTCTTTATCAATAACATGTTTTTTTGAGAAAATTCGCTGAATAGTGCATTTGCTAACCGCTAGGTAACTATTTTTGGTTAATAAATAGTGTGGGAATAAGAATCACAGGGAAAATGATGGTAACCGACCAAGACCTCATGCGCGAGCTGCGAACGGAAGCGATTGATACAGTGGAAGACCGCTTAACAAACCTTGGGGATGTTTTGACATCCTTTGTAAGTGGACGCATTCTGGAAGATGAATGCCTCGCTACAATTAAGCTAGAGGTTCATTCCTTAAAGTCTGTGGCCTCTAGTTTTGATATGAAGGCCTTGAAAGTCTTGTGCCACCGATTCGAAGATTATCTATTCATTCTTAGCGATATTAGCGAACGCTGTATTAAGGATATCCATGATTATGCAGATCGTATGTCAGAATGTTTGGAAGCGTTTGTAAATGACCGTGAAATTGATATTTCTGCAATGATGCGCCAGCTACCTGCAAAAGGTGGGTTTGATGAAACTGAAGTCACTTTCCATGATGTAGAGGTCATGTTGGTGATGGAGCCTGGTATTGCAACCAAAATCGTTACTCGTGAATTGTTGGAGTGTGGCTACAGGATGATTAATGTTGCTTCAACACTGGATGCTGTGCAGCTGATCCCATCCATGCGGCCCGATATGGTGATTGTTTCGCGCGTCATGCCAGAGCTTAATGGTATTGACCTGTGTTGCGCACTAAAAGCCATGCCGTCAACACGGTCTATCCCTGTGGCTCTCATCGCGTCAGTGGGTAAGGAATCTAGCGATCTTTCTGATCTTCCTAGTGATGTACCTGTCTTGCGAAAAGGGTCGAAGTTTGGTGATGATGTCGCAGATGTTTTTGTAAACTTGGGTATTTTATAAAAGCTTATTGCTTTTTCTTGCCAGCCTTTACATTTTTTGGCCTGTCGTGTGGTAACTGCTGTTTTTGGTTGCTGCTGCTACGACGAAGATTTTTATGTTTGCCCTTGCTAGGTTTCTTTGCATTTTTTGGTAAGTCATCGCTTGGAATTAATTCAAGTCGAAGCCCGCCTGTATATTTATTAACCTCAACAAGCCGGACATCAATCACATCGCCAAGTGTAAAATATTGCCCGTAACGTTTACCTTTGATGCTATGTTTTGCTTCATTATAATAGTAATAATCTGGCCCAATAGCCGAAATTGGAATCAATCCATCACCGCCAGAGGGTTGCAAGGCCACAAACAGGCCAAATCGGTTCACACCTGATATACGGCCTTTAAATATATCGCCGATGTTCTCGGCTAGATAATGGGCGAGGTAACGGTCTGTTGAATCACGCTCAGCAGTCATTGCGCGTCGCTCAGTTTTGGAAATATGCTCACCCATTTCTACTAAGCGGTTTGCCTCCTCGTCCTTTAGGCCGTCTGGACCAAATCCAAGGGCTTTAATCAAGCCACGATGCACAAGCAAATCACTATAGCGGCGTATCGGGGATGTGAAGTGCGCATAACGTGGCAGAGCAAGTCCAAAATGTCCCAAGTTTTCAGGGCCGTAATAGGCTTGGGTTTGGCTGCGTAAGATTATTTGATTTACAAGGTCTTCTTGGGGTGTGTTGCGCACTGTTTTAAGCACGCCGTTAAACATGCGTGGCATTAAGACCGCGCCTTTGGTAATCTTTAGGTCAAGTGATTTTAGAAAATCTCGCAGCAATTCCATTTTATCCATTGGCGGTTCGTCGTGGACGCGGTACATTACAGCTGTGCGGTGTTTTTCCAGCTCCTCCGCGGCGCACACATTAGCCATAATCATCATTTCTTCAACGATTTTATGGGTTGTTAAACGCTCCCGCACTAAAATATCAGCAACATAGCCTTGACTATCTAAGATTATTTTACGCTCAGCTAGGTCTAACTCTAAGGGCGCGCGATTAGCACGGGCGATTATTAAGGCCTCATAAGCCCCTAAAAGCGGCTTTAAGGTGCAGTCCAGCAAAGCATTTGCGGTTTCATCACCCGTACCATCAAGGGCAGCTTGCGCAGCCCGATAATCAATATTGCCGTGGCTTTTCATGATACCACGCTCAAATTTATGCCTTAGCTTTTGACCCGAAGCATTAAACCACATATGCACCGCCATGCAGGCCCTATCTTTGTTGGGCTGCAAACTACAAAGTCCCGCTGAAAGCGCTTCTGGCAGCATCGGTATAACGCGGTCAGGGAAATAACAACTATTGCCGCGTTTATAGGCTTCGGTATCCAGTGCGCTACCAGACGGTACATAATGGGCCACGTCCGCGATGGCCACAATCACATGCCATCCATTTTTGTTTTTTGGGTCTGGGTCTGTTTCGGCCCATATTGCGTCATCATGATCACGGGCGTCAATGGGATCAATGGTGATTAAGGGAATGTTTCGCAGGTCCGTGCGGCCCTTACTTGATGCTTCAGCTGCTTTCTTAGCGGCTTTTAATACATGATCTGGAAATTCATGAGGGATATCATGGGCGTGTACTGCGATCATGCTGATGGTACGGGCACTGGAAACATCCCCGATGACTTCACGGACGCGGGCCATTCGTGGCCCCATGGTACGGCGACCACGGCGCACAGGTTCTGCTAGCACAAGGTCACCGTCCGCTGCCTTGCCAACATTTTCTGGCGTGACGAGATATTCATGACGGTCTTTCTTATCAACAGGATTGATATTGCCACCGTTAACGCTGCCCTTGAAAACACCTAAGATGCTTTGTGGGGCATTTTGTAAGTTTTTAATAATTTCGGCCCGGTATGTGGGCGGGTCCGTTTTAATTTGAATAAGGCGAGCCAGCGCACGGTCACCGTGACCCATTGCAGGGCGTGATGCTGTGCGGCCTTTGCCGCGCTTGTTCTGGTCGTGCAAATATATGATTGGGGCAGGGGTATTCTCTGAGGTGCCCTCTAATGTATTATTTGGCGTGTTAACAGGTCGAACAAGTGCTTCGCCGTTTTTGTCAATACCCGCAAATTCAACAATTTGAACCGATGGTAATCGTGTCGATGGCCTAAGTTCGCGGTGCTGGTCTTGCGCAAGAATACCGCGATCAATCATGTCCCGTATCATATGTTTAAGCGGTACTTTATCATAACCCTTTATGCCGTAAGCACGTGCGATTTCACGCTTGGTGACTTTACCTTGGAAATTACTAATAAATTCAAGGAGTTCAGCTTCACTTGGCAAAGTATCCGTCAAGAATTATCCTTCTTTTTAGCAGGTGTCTTTTTAGGAGCAGTTTTTTTGGTCGCCGCTTTTTTGGCTGCTGGCTTTTTCTTAGGCGCCACTTTCTTACGTCCGGGTTTCTTTTTTGCCGCCTTTTCAGCAATCCACTGTAAGGCTTGCTCGGCTGTTACTTCGGTCGGCTCCGTGCCTTTTGGCAGGGTGACATTAATCCGACCATGATTTACATATGGCCCATAGCGTCCATCAAGAACACGCACAGCACCACCGTCATCAGGATGCTCGCCAAAGTCCTTTAAGACAGTTTTACCACCACCTTTTTTGGCAGCAGTATCAGCAAGCACTGCAACAGCGCGGTTTAAACCAACTGTAAACACTTCATCCGATGACGAAAGCTTACCATATTTTCCATCACAGGCAATGTAAGGACCGTAGCGTCCAATCGCACTGGTAATGGGTTGGGCGCTTTCGGGATGGATACCAATTTCTCTTGGTAGCGAGAGCAGCATGATCGCTTTATCAAGTTCAATCATTGCAGCATCCATATCTTTAGGGATGCTAGCACGCTTTGGTTTGGTGCCTTTTTCCGTTTCGCCGATTTGCAAATAAGGGCCAAAGCGGCCTGTACGCAGGCTTATATCTGTGCCTGTTTCAGGGTCTTGGCCCAGAACACGCGGCCCGTCTGGTGCATCTTCGCCGCTGTTATCATTGTTACCAAATTGGCGTGTATAGTTACATGTTGGATAGTTTGAACAGCCTATAAAGGCCCCATAACGGCTAGTTTTTAATCCTAAACGTCCATCATCGCAGCTAGGGCATTTGCGCGGATTTGCCCCTTCTGCATCAAGGCCATTTTCATCTAGTGTACCAAAAAGCATGGGTTCAAGGAATTCATCAAGGGCATCAATAACAACTGCATTACGCACGCCAAGAATTTCTTGCGTTTTTGGTTCAAAATCTGACCAGAAATCCTTTAAGACATGCTTCCAATTTTCCTTACCGTCTGAAACTTCGTCTAAACGTTCTTCAAGGTTAGCTGTGAAGTCATATTGAACATAGCGGTCAAAGAATTTTTCAAGGAATGCCGTAACTAAGCGGCCTTTATCTTCGGGGATAAAGCGGTTGCGTTCCATATGCACATAACTACGGTCACGAAGTACGGTGAGCACAGAAGCATATGTGGATGGGCGGCCAATGCCAAGTTCTTCCATCTTTTTCACTAGGCTGGCTTCGGTGAATCGGGGGGGTGGGTCCGTGAAATGCTGCTTACTATCCAGATTAGTAAGGCTCAAAATCTCACCCTCGCTTAATTTCGGTAAACGTTTTTCCTTGTCGTCGGCTTCGTCATCACTGCCTTCTTGGTAAACGGATAAAAACCCATCAAAAAGCATGACGGTTCCAGTGGCGCGGAGTTCTGCCGTGTTATCGCTGTTCAGGATAGTCACTGTGGTACGTTCTTGTTGACTGCTTTCCATTTGGCTGGCGATTGTGCGGCGCCAAATCAAGTCATAAAGGCGTTGCTCGTCACGGTCCAAAGCGCTCATGATTGATTTTGGCACCCGGGCTGGGTCTGTTGGGCGAATGGCTTCGTGGGCTTCTTGGGCATTCTTAGCCTTGGTTTTATAGCGGCGCGGCACATCGGGTAAATATTTATCGCCGTAACGGCCTGCGATTAGATTGCGGGTAGCGTTCAACGCTTCGCCAGCAATTGTAACACCGTCTGTACGCATGTAGGTAATCAGACCAGTTGTTTCACCGCCAATCGTTTTACCTTCATACAACGACTGAGCAACGCGCATGGTTTTATTGGCAGGAAAGCCCAGTTTGCGGGCTGCTTCCTGTTGCAGTGTTGATGTTGTAAACGGGGGCTGTGGGTGACGGCGCGTTGGTTTGCGCTCGATAGTGCTGACACGCAATTCACCAGTTTCAACAAGCGCAGCAGCTGCCTTTGCATCCGCTTCGCATTTAAGGGCATGTTTGGTTAGTTTCTTACCGTTCATCGCATGTAAGCGGGTGTTGAGTATACCTTCGCTTGCCTTTAAGGTTGCTTCAACCGACCAATATTCAAGTGTCGTAAATTTTTCAATCTCGCTCTCACGCTCACACACCAAACGCAGGGCAACCGATTGCACCCGTCCAGCAGACCGTGCACCTGGTAATTTGCGCCATAGAACAGGGGATAATGTAAAACCAACCAGATAATCCAAGGCGCGGCGAGCAAGATATGCATCGACAAGCGCCGTATCAAGCTCACGTGGCTCCGACATCGCCTTTAAAATCGCCGATTTGGTAATTTCGTTAAAGACGACCCGTTTAACTTCAACATTTTTAAGGGCGCGTTTTTTGGCAAGGACTTCAAGAACATGCCAACTGATGGCTTCTCCTTCGCGGTCAGGGTCAGTTGCCAGATAAAGCTTATCACTGTCCTTAACGGCACTGGCGATACTGCTTAGGCGCTTGTTGCTGTCACGGTCGACAACCCAATCCATGGCAAAATCTTCATCAGGTTTTACGGAACCATCTTTTGCTGGTAGGTCCCGAACATGACCAAAACTTGCGAGTACGATATAATCTTTGCCAAGATACTTATTAATTGTTTTCGCCTTTGCGGGCGATTCTACGATGACAACGTTCATGCGTCTTTTGTCTCCTCGCTATGCAGCAGCACATTTTTGGTGGGCTGCATTTCACTGTGCTTCCAATCACCTAGTGGGTCATGACATATTTTGCAATGGATTATTACAAATGACGATATTTTTTATGAATTTACTTAATTTTTTAGGCAACTTGATTTTAATAGGCTAAGCAGACGCGTCCGCCAGGGTAGCGGATAGCGCGGCCTGCCAGTTCAAATTCTAATAATATAGCGTGCACAGTCCCTGCTTCCATATTGGCGTGGCGGATGATTTCATCAATTTGTGTAGGTGTATTACTGAGCAACATTTCGATAGTATTACGGTCTTTTTCTTGAATGTCGTCATAGTCCATTGGATTGTAATTAAACAAGGGGACGTCTTCATCCTCATCAAAAGGTTTCAGCCTTATGCTTGCAAGCTCATTCGTAATATCGTCGAGTCCGCGCACCAATATAGCACCGTCCTTAATAAGCCTGTTCGTGCCATTTGATCGTGGATCAAGGGGGCTTCCAGGAACGGCAAAAACTTCTCGCCCTTGCTCAGCTGCACAGCGAGCCGTAATGAGGGAACCAGATTTGTCAGCCGCTTCAACGACCAAGATACCCAAGCTAATTCCTGAAATAAGCCGATTTCGGCGTGGAAAATGCCGCGCTTGCGGTTTTGTGCCTAGGGGCATTTCGCTCAGAATAACACCGCGCTTAGCGATCGCTTCTTGTAACGCTTCGTTTTCAGGTGGATAGATGATATCTAACCCACCTGCAATACAAGCTATTGTACCGCCTTTTAAGGCTGGTTTATGGGCCGCTGTATCAATGCCACGGGCCAGACCGCTTGCAATTATAATTCCTTTATCACTCAGGCCTGCAGCAAGGACAGATGTAAGGCGAAGTCCAGCAGCACTGGCATTGCGGGACCCTACAATGCCTATTGTATCTTTCTCAAGAAGGTGGGGATTACCCTGTGCAAACAACACCGGGGGTGCATCTTCCAACACGCCTAGTCGTGCGGGGTAGTCTGGGCACCCTAAATGAAGAACATAGGCCCCCAAATCATTAAGTTTGTTCATTTCATGTAAGATTTTTTTCCTGTCGGCGATAATCATTGGCTTTTTTTTGCCACCCCGTGCCGCCAGAACAGGGGCTTCTTCAACGGCGCGCTCAGCTGTGACGAAGCGTGATAAGAGATGCCTGAAGGTAATTGGCCCAATACCATCAGTGCGTATCAAGCGTAGGCGGGCGATTTGCTCCGCTTTGCTTAAAGTGCTTGTGCTTGTGTTAAATAATGACATAGCGAA
>JABABO010000344.1 GCA_014238195.1 Kordiimonadaceae bacterium
GGGCATGGGACTGTGGGCAAAACTTTGGCGGCGACCATTACCCGTTGGGTTTACCCCCATTAAGCGTGCGTTTAAGCGGTCCTGCATATAGCCTTTTAGGATACCGTTTTCGATCAGTACGGTTTCTTGTGTTGGGGTCCCTTCGTCATCAATTGATAAAGACCCGCGTTTGTCATCCATGCAGCCATGATCAACGACCGTGACACCCTTGGCAGCAACACGTTCCCCGATCAATCCTGAAAATGCAGAGGTTTTCTTGCGGTTGAAGTCGCCTTCCAAACCATGCCCCACCGCTTCGTGAAGCAAAACGCCTGGCCAGCCTGGGCCAAGAACGACCGTCATTTCACCCGCTGGGGCATCGACGCTTTCCATATTAACCGAGGCTTGGCGCACAGCTTCGCGAACTTGATTTTGCCAGTGGGATTCGTCAAATAAAAAGTCGTAGCTTTCCCTACCACCTGTGCCCTCGTAGCCAACTTCTTGGCGGTCCCCATCCCCCATCATTACAGAAACATTAAGGCGCACAAGCGGGCGCTGGTCGCGTACCCTGTGACCATCGCCGCGAATTATCTCAATATTTTGATGGTTGGCAAGCAGTGACGCACTGACTTGGCGGACCCGTGGGTCATGCGCACGCGCAAAAACATCAATATCCTGCAACAGCTTCACTTTAGCACTAAAATCAATGCTGCTGAGTGGGTTATCTGGTGTGTAGATTTGTTGATTAGTGCGCGCAGGTGCGCCGCTCATAAAGCTATTAGCTCCTGTTTTGACAGCGGATATTGTCTCGCTCGCGCGTTTAATAGCGCTTTCAGATAATTCATTGGAATGAGCGTATCCAGTAGACTCGCCGATCACACTGCGCAGTCCAAAGCCTTGAGTTTGGTCAAAGGTCGCTGCTTTCAGGCGCCCATCATCAAACGTAAAGCTTTCGCTGGACGTGGCTTCTAGGTAAAGCTCCCCATCTTCCATGCCGTGTAATGCCTCGTTTACCAGCTGCTCAGTACGCGTTTCATCTAGGTCCGATTCGCTGAAAAAGAAATTTAACGATGGAGTTTCAGTGTGATCTTGGCTTTTTGTTTTAGGGTGATCTGACATTTTGCTCTCTTGGTATGGGCTTAATAGACGGCATGGACTTAACAAGATAAAGGATAATGAAGCGTTATCACGATTATAACTGTGCGCCAAGACTAACCATAATGAAAGTTAGAAATTAGTGCTGACAGAATTACTTATGTTCCAGAAAATTAAAAATGCACCAAAAAATCGGAAATTTTCAGAAAATTAAGGGTCAAGGCTTGAGAGTTTTGAAAGTCTTGTTATAACACGTGAACACTCTATATGAAATTATGGCGCATTTTTGTCATATTTCGTGACATAAATGCTCGACCTGCTAACTTTTAAGTATTAGTTTAGGGCAGCTGCCTAAGTAGGGTGAAATAACTGGGTAGAGTGAAAAAAAGGATAGCATAACGATGATTGTCAAAAGTCTTACCGCTGGACTTGCTGCAATTTCTGCAACAATATTCGGTTTTTCGGTCGGCGCACTGGCTGAGGGCCGTTTAGGTGTACCAAAGGACAAAGGAATTTGGTTGCAAGAAGCCGCGTCAGAGCAAGCACGCCTGATCGAAAGTTTTAATATAGAATTGATGTGGATTATCACTGTGATTACAGTGTTTGTCTTTTTGCTGATGTTTTATGTCATGTTCCGCTTCCGCGAAAAAGCAAATCCTGTTCCATCAAAAAACAGTCACAACACGGCTATAGAAATTATTTGGACTGTCGTACCGATTTTCATTCTTCTTTTTATTGGGCTGACATCGCTGCCACTGCTTTACTATCAAGACGTTGTGCCGAAAACCGATTTTGCAGTCCGGGTTACGGGTAATCAATGGAACTGGACCTACAGCTATCCTGATCATGATGGTATTGAATTTACTGCCAGTTTGATTGATAAAGCAACATTTGATGATCCTGATGCAAAAGCACAAGTAGAAGCTGACCTCACTGCTTTTCTAGGTGCGCCAGCAAAATTAAATGCGTATTTGTTGGATACAGATTACCGCATGGTGGTGCCTGTTGATACTAAAATCCGGGTACAACTCGCTGCAAGTGATGTGATCCATGCTTGGGCGGTTCCTGCGTTCGGTGTGAAGCTGGACGCAGTGCCTGGTCGCTTGAATGAATTATGGTTCGAAGCTGATGCCACTGGCACATATTATGGACAATGTTCAGAACTTTGCGGTAAAGATCATGCTTATATGCCGATTGCCGTTGAAGTTGTTAGTAAAGAAGATTTCGCCAAGTGGGTGGACCAAGCAAAAGCAGAGTATGCTGATGCTGGTATCATCGCTTTCGGTAGATAAGATAGTACGGGAAAGGACAGAGCATGGCTCATGAAAACCCTACAGGTTGGAGACGTTGGTTATATTCCACTAACCACAAAGATATTGGTGTTATGTATCTATGGTTTGCATTTTTTGCAGGCACGATTGGTTTTGGTATGTCTGGCCTTATGCGCATGGAACTAGCGGAACCAGGTGTGACCTTCTTGCCTGCGCTGTTTAATATGAGTGAAGATCAAGCACGCCACTTATTTAATGTGTTAACCACTGGTCACGGCTTGATTATGGTTTTCTTCATGGTTATGCCTGCCCTTATTGGTGGTTTTGGCAATTATTTTGTTCCTTTGATGATCGGTGCGCCTGACATGGCTTTTCCGCGCATGAACAACATCTCCTTCTGGATGATGCCGCCTGCCTTTATTCTTTTGCTGTTGTCCACATTTGTCGAAGGTACATCTGGTATGAATGGCTTTGGTGGCGGTTGGACGGCCTATGCACCACTTTCAACATATGGTCACACAGGCCCTAGTATGGATTTGGCGATTTTGTCGCTGCATGTTGCTGGCGCTAGCTCGATCATGGGGGCGATCAATTACATTACCACCATATTTAATATGCGCGCCCCAGGCATGACCATTCACAAGATGCCTTTGTTTGCTTGGTCGGTTCTGATAACGGCTTTCTTGCTGGTGCTGAGCTTACCCGTTCTTGCAGGTGCTATTACTATGTTGCTAACCGACAGGAACTTCGGCACGACATTCTTTGATCCTGCAGGGGGCGGCGACCCGATTTTGTTCCAGCATTTGTTCTGGTTTTTTGGTCACCCTGAAGTGTATATCATGATTTTGCCAGCCTTCGGTATTGTCAGTCATATTGTTTCAACTTTTTCAAAGAAACCGATTTTCGGTTACTTAGGTATGGCGTATGCGATGGCAGCTATTGGCTTTGTTGGCTTTATCGTGTGGGCGCACCATATGTACACAGTAGGTCTTGACGTCGATACAAAAGCCTATTTTACCGCCGCTACAATGGTGATTGCGGTGCCAACTGGTGTAAAAATCTTTAGCTGGATTGCCACAATGTGGGGCGGGTCCCTTAAGTTTACTGTGCCGATGCTTTATGCGATTGCTTTTATATTGCTGTTTACGATGGGTGGTGTAACAGGCGTGATTTTGGCTAATCCAGGGGCTGATGTAGCCCTGCATGATACATACTATGTCGTTGCACATTTTCACTATGTCCTTAGCCTTGGCGCTGTCTTTGGTATTTTTGCTGGTATCTATTATTGGATGGGCAAAATGTCGGGCAAGGAATATCCTAACGGCTTAGCGCTCCTGCAATTTTGGGTGACATTCATTGGGGTGAATTTGATTTTTTTCCCGCAGCATTTTTTAGGCCTGCAAGGCATGCCACGCCGTTATGTGGATTATGTTGAAGCCCATGCTTATTGGAATAAAGTGTCTTCGATGGGATATATGATCACACTTGTTGGTTTTGCTTTGTTTATTCTTGTGATGGGGATTACCCTTAGCCGCAAGAAAACAGTGGCTGATAATCAATGGGGCGAAGGTGCAACGACGCTGGAATGGACATTATCTTCACCACCACCGTTTCACCAATTTAACGACTTACCTAAGATCAAATAGACACTATTTATCTCATGGCCTGATAAGAATGGATTATTGCTGATATTATGACTGCCGTACAAACAGACATTGATGTAATGGGTTTACCTTCTGAGACGATGTCTATGAGGGTGCCTTTAAAGGCAGAAGCCTCTGATTATATTGCGCTGCTGAAGCCGCGCGTTATGTCGCTTGTCGTCTTCACGGCTTTTGTGGGAATTATTGCAGCACCTGGCACATTGCACCCTGCTGTAGCACTGACTGCGCTTATTCTAATCGCGATTGGCGCTGGGGCTTCGGGTGCCTTGAATATGTGGTATGACGCTGACCTTGATGCGTTGATGGACCGGACAAAACGCCGTCCAGTACCTGCGGGCAAAATCCCAGCGGGTGAAGCGCTTGGTTTTGGTATGGTGTTATCGGTAGCGTCTGTTGTCCTGCTAGGCCTGATGATCAATGTTACTTCTGCGGTTTTACTCGCCATTACGATTTTCTTTTATGCCGTGATTTATTCCATATGGCTTAAGCGGCGAACGACCCACAATATTGTGATTGGCGGTGCGGCGGGTGCGTTTCCGCCGATGATTGGCTGGGCCGCAGTCACTGACAGCGTTACGATTGAAAGCATGGTGCTGTTTGGCATTATCTTTTTATGGACACCACCGCATTTTTGGTCATTGTCATTATTTATCGCCAAAGATTACGAAAAAGCGTCCGTTCCCATGTTACCACTTGTCGCAGGGGTGCGTGCGACACGCAATCAGATCATGCTTTATACATTTCTTGTGGTTCCGTTTGGTGTAGCACCTTACATTCTTGGCTTTGCAGGGCCTGTGTATGGCTTTGTGTCTAGCGCACTAGGCGCGATGTTTGCTGTTCTGGCGTTCCGAGTTTGGCGCGGCTTAGAGGGCGCAGACCGTAAGCTATTTGCCTTTTCGATTTTATATTTATTTTTGGTGTTTGCCACACTTGCAAGTGAACGCTTAATTACGCAGTGGATAGCCTGATGGACGACCATAGCGACATGCATAAAGCCATGAAAAAGCGCAACCGCGCTGTTGGGCTTTCCTTGATTGTCTTTGTGATTGCGGTTGGCGTATTTAGTTACTTTAAAATTAAAGGGCTAACACCGTGACCAATGAAGCCTTAAAGAATACAAAAAACATAGCCATTAAGAATAACCGTTTAGCTGCCATTTTCCTAGGGGTTGCTTTTGGTATGGTTGGTATGGCTTACGCGGCTGTTCCCTTGTATGATTTATTTTGCAAAGTCACGGGTTACGGCGGCACAACACAGGTTGTTGAAGCTGGCAGTGTCCCTGTTTTAGCCCGTGATGTCCGTGTGCGCTTTGCCGCTAGTACGCACCGCGACATGCCGTGGCATTTTAGCCCATTGCAAAATGATCAGCACTTGAAAGTTGGCGAGCAAGCGATTGCTTATTATGAGGCTTATAACCCGACGGGGCAGGCAATTACCGGAACCGCGACATTTAATGTGACACCGCATAAGGCAGGCGTATATTTTGCCAAAGTAGATTGTTTCTGTTTCACAGAACAAACCCTGCAACCAGGCGAACGGGTGAGTATGCCTGTGGTCTATTATATTGATCCAACCATTGCGGAAGATGCAGGTTTAGATGATATCGATGAAGTGACATTATCTTATACGTTTTTTACACGAGAGGCCGAAGATGCTATGGCGGCGCTTGTATTGGATCAAACAGAACAAAATTAGGGTACAGTGCATCCTAGATAGGGTTGCACACTTTGAGGAGAAGTAAAAATGGCTGGTGATGTTAATCATGATTATCA
>JABABO010000345.1 GCA_014238195.1 Kordiimonadaceae bacterium
GATGTATATGACCTACGCATTGTAAAAGCTGATATTCAAGACGAAGGCAATAACACGACCCGTTTTGTTATCTTATCACAAACCGAAAATGATGTGAGCACCCTCAGTGGTGACATGATGACAAGCTTTACTTTTGAAGTAAAAAATGTACCTGCCGCCCTTTATAAAGCGCTAGGGGGTTTTGCAACAAACGCTGTGAATATGACAAAATTGGAAAGCTACTATGAAAGTGATAGCTTTACTGCGACGGAATTTTACGCTGACATAATGGGCTATGAGGGTCTTGAGACTGTGAGACGTGCAATGGAAGAATTGCGCTTCCAAACCAAGCATGTCCGTATGTTAGGCACTTATCCTAGCGCCAGAAAACGTCGTTAAGTATTTTCATTAAAACGTGAGCCAATCACCGCCACGACCCTGTTCAATAAGCGTTGCAAGCCCTGTTATATCAATAGGCACACGGGTAATAAGATCGCTGTGCGTTAGGTTCATTTCACGCAGTCCCGTTTCACAGGCCATAAATCGCACGTCCATGGCGGCAAGACCGTCTATCAGCACACTATAATCGCCAATACCCTTGTCAATTTGCGCGCTATCCATTTCATTGGCCTTAATGCCATGACTGCACTGCATGGTTTGCCAGCCCCCTTCGGTAATAGCTGTTAAGGCACCTTTCGAGAAAAATAAATTCGTTTTCTGCCCCATAGCTGCGGAGGTCGCTGCAACCATCAAGGCCATATGAATGCGGTCGGCTTCTGGTGTTATGATCATTAAAGTCATTGTTGTTTTAATGCCCATGACTTATCCCACCTGTATGGCATTATGACTACAAACAGCGCATCCAGGGTCACGCGGTAACTTGACTGTTCTGCTTTGCATGGAAAGGGCATCAAAAAGCATCATACGGCCTGCAAGGCTGTCACCGATTTCTAAAATTTCTCTAATTACTTCCAGCGCCTGCAAACTGCCGACCACGCCTGCTACTGCACCCAGAATACCAAGATCAGCACAGGTGCCTAAGCTTTCCTCTTCTGGTGCTTTTGGCATGAAACACCGATAACAAGGATAATGATCACTGACATAGGGTTTAAAGGTAGCGATTTGGCCTTCATAAGGGCCAAGAGCCGCACTCACTAACGTTTTTTTTAGTTTGACACATGTGTCAGAAACCAAATGCCGCGTTGTGAAATTATCACATCCATCCGCAATAATATCATAGCCAGCAATCAAACTGTCAGCATTATCAGCCGTAAATCTATTCGCATATACCGCCACATCTACATCTGGGTTAATGGCCCGCATACGTTTGGCAGCATTGACCGCTTTGCTCACACCAATATCGCTGGTTTCATGGATGATTTGGCGTTGCAGATTAGATAAGTCCACCACATCGCCGTCCACAACACCAATATGACCGACACCCGCCGCAGCGAGATACATCAATAAGGGCGCACCAAGGCCGCCAGCCCCAATGACAAGCACACGGCTGTCGAGCAAATCCATCTGTCCAGCGCCACCAACTTCTTTCAAAATTATGTGCCGCGCATAGCGTTCTAATTGGTCGTCGCTAAATTCCATACACTGGCCTTTGCTATCATAGGGCCTAAACAAGTATAATATGCCTAAACTAGCATATCATGAAGGATAAATGGCTTCTAGCCCAGCATAAATTTTACCTTGAAAATCAGAGTCATCTGGTGAAATTTTGGCGGCGATTTCCATCAAATGCTGGTTATCTTCCTTACCATCAATCACTTTATGATACGTGACGCTGGGGTCTTTATATCCTTTATCCTGTCTGAAACTATTCAGTATGTTTTTGCAAACATACAGCTTGAAAAGCGTATCCAATGTCATGCCAACTGACTGCATAGACTGAAAAAAAGGTTGCGCCACAAAGCCTTTAATTTGCAATGTATGCCGTGCGAGCTCTTCAGCCGCCACCAGCGGGTCTTGCCCTGCACCATCAAACCGTTCCCAATCCTCGGTTAACTTTAAGGCAACAGTGCTCGCGCTGCCGTTTTTCTCCAGCATATCCGATAAGGCAAAATGAAAAATATCGACGAGTTCTAGCTGCACTTGTTCAATGTCCATCTCGCCACTTTTCCACCATTTATAATGAATATGGTCCATCATTTCAGCGGCTTCTATCCAAATGGCCCGGTACCAAGCATTGCCATTATCACGCCATGTATGGCTGATTTTAGAATTAATCTGATCTTGTAGCTCAGCCATGGTTTTAAAGTGTTCATAAGCGCTCATAATTATCCCCTGAAGCGGTATTAATAGTATCTGATATATTACTTATTTTGCGCTAAAGCGCCTTGCAGCGTTCAAATTTTCTAAATGATCAGCTATGCACTGGGCTAATTTTTCTGCAACGTCTTTTTTGCACATCTTCGGCCAATAATCTATGACCTTATCATTAATCAGGATGACTTGGTTCTCATCACCCCCCATAATCCCAGTACTGGCTGAAACATCATTGGCCATAATCCAATCACAGCCTTTGCGTTTGCGCTTTGCTGTTGCAAAGTCTGCAACATTTTGGGTTTCAGCAGCAAATCCAACCACCAATGACGGGCGGTGCTGCTTCCTTTGACTAATGGTTGCCAAAATATCAGGATTTTCCACAAGCTCTAAGGCCGGCAGGCCAGTGTGTTCTTTCTTCATTTTTTGGGCTACATCATGCACTGCACGCCAGTCTGCAACGGCGGCGACACCGACAAAAACATCAGCAGGTAAGGCCTGGTTAACAGCCGCCTGCATTTCGCGCGCGCTTTCAACATTCACACGTTTCACCCCAATAGGATCAGGCTGGTTAACGGGGCCTGCTACTAAGGTGACTTGCGCACCAAGTGCAGCACACGCTGCAGCAATATCAAACCCTTGTTTACCTGACGAGCGGTTAGCAATATAGCGCACAGGGTCAATCGGTTCAATCGTTGGACCAGCCGTTATGACAATATGTTTATTACGCAGTGGCAGTGGAAGCGACGTGTTAGAAGCCATTGGCTTAATAAAAAATGCTTCGATATGGGCAACCATATCCATCACATCTGCCATACGGCCTTTACCAACTTCGCCGCACGCTAACATGCCCTCAGCCGCATCTATAAAATCAATGCCATCGGCTTTTAACGTTGTCATATTACGCCGTGTTGCTGGGTGCGCCCACATTTGAGCGTTCATGGCCGGTGCGATAATCACTGGCTTATCGGTCGCAAGCAGCACTGTCGTGGCCAAGTCACCCGCAAGCCCAGCCGCCATTTTTGCCATCATATCAGCCGTCGCTGGCGCCACAAGAATCACATCGCATTCGCGGCTTAGGCGAATATGGCCCATGTCGGCCTCATCCTTTAGGGAAAATAAATCCGTATAACATTCATGGCCTGTTAGGCTAGCCACTGACAGGGGGGTAATAAATTCTGCCCCCCCTTTTGTCAGCACCCCTGTCACCGAAGCACCGCGTTCCATCAAGCGACGAGCCAAATCAAGGGATTTATAAGCAGCGATCCCGCCACCTATTATCAGCAAAATCCGCTGACCAGTTAAAAGACCTTTGTTCATAGGGGCAAGCGCAACATCTGGCAGTATGGTTGAACCAAGTGGAATTAAAGCCTCTATCGCACGCAAGGTCGTCGCTGTCGGGGACCAATGGTCTTGCCAAAAATCCTTTAGTGTCCCTGTTGACAAACCAGCTTTTAAGGCTAAAGCCGATTTCGTGTACCCAGCTGCTTCTGCAAAAGCGCGGCATCGCATGATTGATTTATCAATTTCATAAGTCATAACAGGTATATATCGTAAATTTATATGATTTCAAGCAATAATACAGTGAAAATATAGCAATAATTTGTGATAAATGGTAATATTTGTGATTAATTTATAAAATTGGATGCAAGGGCAGCGCTTAAAACACCGATAACAAACCATAAGATACCTATTTCGTTTACGGGTCTCTTTGATGATTTTAGCTCTCGCAACAGTGCTTCATCAGCGTCCAATCGTTCCATTAATCGGTCCATTTGGCTTGGAAAACGCTCTACAGCACGGGGGATATCCCGCAAAAAATCAGCAAGGCGCACTTCTGGGCTTAAATTGGATAACACCCAAGCCTCGATCACAGGTTCGCTGGTTTTCCACATATTGATGCGTGCATCCAAATGCAAAGCCATGCCTTCTGCCATCACCATAGTACGCTGCAATAAAAGAAGTTGAGGCTGGGTTTGCATGGAAAAACGTTCGGTCGTGGCAAAGAGCTGCGCAAGCAGTTTACCAGCAGAAATTTCCTCCACAGGTAAATCCATAATTGGATCTGCGATCGTTCGTAAAGCGTCAGCAAATTCCTCAAGTGATTGCCCCCTTGGCACCCAACCCGCCTCAAAATGGATTTCCGCAACGCGGATATAATCACGTTTGCCAAAGCCATACAGAATTTCAGCCATATAGCGACGATCATGCTTGCTAAGCCGACCCATCATACCAAAATCAATCGCAACTATAGTACCATCAGATTCGACAATTAAATTGCCCTGATGCAAATCCGCGTGAAAATAACCATCACGAAGGGCTTGTGTTAAAAAAACATGGACAATGGTTTCACCCAGTTTATTCAAGTCATGACCAGCCTCGATCAATTTGTCTTTTTCAAATAACCTAATACCATCTACCCACTCGGTGGTGAGCACATTGGTACTTGTGAGGTCCCAATCCACAGCAGGAATACGGTAACCTTGTTCGCCCTCCATATTGACAGACAAGCTATCAGACGCAGATGCTTCTAGCGTTAAGGTCAGCTCCTGCATCACGGTTTCTTGGACTGTATCAACGATAGCCGATAGCTTTAAACGCCGACCTTGGCTACTGAAACGTTCACCAAGACGTGCAATCCACTTAAATAATCTAAGGTCACGTTGGAACAAACGCGCCACATTGGGCCGCACGATTTTAACCGCAACTTTTTGGCCCTTGATTGTCGTGGCACAGTGTACTTGCGCAATCGACGCAGCGGCGATCGGTATTTCATCGAAGTCACTGTAATGGTCGGTGATTTTGCCACCTAGGTCGCGCTCAATGGTTTTGCGGGCCTCTGTAAACGCAAATGGGGCTAGTTTATCTTGCAGTGTTGCCAATCCAGGTGCGAGGGTCCGTCCAACAATGTCAGGGCGCGTGGCTAACATCTGCCCCATTTTAATGTATGTCGGACCCATATGTGACAATGCAAGGGCTAAGCGCTCCCCATCATTTTCAGGTAATTTTCTGCGCCTTGGGATGTAAAAGGTCAGGGTGCGTAATATCGTCGCGCCCCAGCTAGGCACCAGTTCAATATAATCAAGTGAACGCAAAGCCCCGTATCGTCGCAGGCCAACCGCCAGTCCATATAATTGCCCGATGTTACGAAAAGCCCTTATCATGCATAATCCCTATAGCTTCCAGCCACTATGGATCGCTGCAATTCCAGCCGTCATTGTGCGGTAAGATGCACGCTCAAACCCTGCTTTGCTGATCATATTTGTAAATTTTTCAGGGTCTGGGAATTTACGTATACTTTCAACTAAATATTGATAACTCTCCCGGTCCTTGGCGATAATTTCACCCAGCTTAGGGATAACGTTAAAGCTATAAGTATCATAAGCTTTTTGTAAAATTGGTGTCACCACAGGGCTGAATTCCAGCACTAGGAAACGCCCCCCTGGTTTCAGTACCCGGTAAGCTTCTTCTACGGCCTGATCCACACGGGTTACATTCCGTATCCCAAAGGCGATTGTGTAGGCATCTTGGCTGTGATCTGCAACGGGCAAGTTCATGGCATCGCCGCAGAAAAAATCCGCGCGATCAGCATAACCCAATTTTTCGGCACGGTTCTGTCCAACGCGCAGCATTTCAGTGTTAATGTCCAGCACCGTCACATGACCTGTTTTTTTGCCATTTGCTGTTGGGCTATTGTCCAAAAATCGAAACGCAATGTCCCCTGTACCCCCTGCGACATCTAAGACCTGCATATTGGCACGCGGATTTAGAGTATGGATCAGCGAATCTTTCCACACACGGTGTACACCCGCGCTCATGAAATCATTCATGATATCATACTGATCGGCCACGCTATTAAAGACCGAGCGGACCATCCCCGCCTTGTCTGCTTCATTGACCGTTTGAAAACCAAAATGCGTCTGTGAATTCTTACTTGACATGTCTTCACCAAAAATCGGAACCTTGGCGCGACCATAACCGAGATCATACAGATGCGCCAGCGTAAAGGCTCAATGCAAAGGATTCGACACCAGAATGCCCGAATTACCTGAAGTTGAAACTGTTATGCGCGGCCTGCAGCCTGTTCTTGAAGGGGCAACAATTGCCAAGGCAACAGCCTACACACCAAAACTGCGCATTGATATTCCCAGCGATTTTACTGCCAGACTAACAGGTAATACAGTGACACGCCTCAAACGCCGTTCAAAATACATCCTAATGGAAATGCAAGACGGCTTAATTATGATCTTGCATTTGGGTATGTCAGGAAAAATCACAATTTTTGACAAGCATCTGACCGCCCCGCCGCGCATAAAGCATGATCATATTGAATTGATTACAACGACGGGGGCCACTGTGCGCTATAATGATGCGCGTCGGTTTGGTATGCTGACCTTTACAGATATAAATAACGCTGCCTATCACTCTTTGCTAGTAGGCATCGGCCCAGAACCTTTATCAAACGCCTTTCACAGTGATATTTTAAAAAAGGCTTTTCAGAACAAAAAATCCCCTGTTAAAACCGCTTTATTAGATCAGCGTATTGTTGCGGGGCTCGGTAATATCTATGTGTGCGAAGTCTTACACCGCAGCCGTATTTGCCCCACACGTTTAGCCTGCGACATCAACGAGGATGAATGTGAAGCATTAGTTCCGACTATCAGGGAAGTTCTTTACGCTGCCATTCAAGCAGGCGGATCAACCTTAAAGGATTTTGCCCATGCAGACGGCTCCCTAGGGTATTTTCAACACCGATTTCAGGTATATGGGCGTGAAGATGAACACTGTTTAAATCATGCTTGCGGTGGTAAGATAAAACGAATCACTCAGGCAGGCCGCAGCAGTTTTTATTGCCCAACGTGCCAAAGTTAGGTGACCTGCCCTAGAAGGTTTCTGACCATAAACTGGATTAAAAGAACGCCAATGCATCATAAATATCGCTTTCTAAACCTCTTTAGCTTTATATCACTATTTTACTTAACAAGCGCGGCACTGGCCATTGAGGACGGTTTCTTACTGGGGTTTGATGATGTCCCATTGCTCGATGGTTATAAAGAACTAAACCCAAAAAACCGCGTTATATTTGATACACCTAGCGGCACAATTGCTGAAACAACAGTGTTGGTACCAGTCTCTGAAAAGTCGCCGATTCCCGCTTATAATGCTGCCCTCGCTGGCCTTGGTTGGTCTTGCAATGTAAACAAAATGAAGCTTTCATGCAGACGGGACTCTGTAAGCCTAGAGATCGAAAAACATCATACCACAAAAGCTGTTACGACCTTAATCGTGAAAATGAGCCCGAGTGCTCGCCTCTAAAACAGTCACCAATTCATCAAAATATTTTGCAAAACAAAACACTTAACGGTAGGACTGTTACCAATATTTAATCAAATTCGCGCAGCCTTAGGCGCTGACATAGAAAAAGGCAACACGTATGAGCTATAAAACCATTCTGTTAGATAAAAGCAACGGTGTTGGAACGATAACTTTAAACCGGCCAGAAGCTTTAAATGCATTAAACAGCGAAATGATCTCGGACATTGAAAATGCTCTCACATCTCTTGACAGTGACGAAGACATCGGTGTGATCGTCATGACAGGAAACGAAAAAGCTTTTGCTGCGGGCGCTGATATCAAGGAAATGAGCGCTCTAAATTTTGCAGAGGCCAATGCCACTGATTTTTTTGCCAGTGTGAATCGCACATTTGCAACTATTCGCAAACCTATTATTGCCGCAGTGGCTGGATATGCGCTTGGTGGTGGCTGTGAACTCGCCATGTGTTGCGATTTTATTATTGCCGCTGAGAATGCAAAATTTGGCCAACCCGAAATCAAACTAGGCGTAATCCCTGGCATAGGTGGAACGCAGCGTCTGACCCGCTTGATCGGCAAGTCAAAGGCGATGGACATGATTTTAACGGGACACATGATGGATGCTGTTGAAGCAGAGCGAGCAGGCCTTGTATCGCGCGTTATCAAAACTGAAGACTTGCAAGATCAAGCAGCAGAAATAGCGACCTCTATCGCTGGACTTTCACGCCCAAGTGTAATGGCTGCCAAAGAAACAACTAACCGCGCCCTAGAGACCACATTAAGTGAAGGCCTATTATTTGAACGCCGCGTGTTCCACAGTTTGTTTGCAACAGAAGATCAAAGCGAAGGTATGGCCGCCTTTATAGCCAAGCGCCAACCTCATTTTAAGAATCGCTAATAAAAAGAGTAATCCTAGGCTTTAACGCATTATTTTTTGCTCTGTACAAGCACTTTGAAATGTAAATGGGGCCACTTAAAAACTATAAAAATTGGTGAAATATGTTAAATATCGTATTTTTTACCACTCTTTGTGAAGTTTATGATTATTTGCATATTGACCAATTCACAAAAGCCCTTTATAGACCCGCCCTTGAAACAAACTTATGTTACTGGTTTGACTATACGAGTAACTTTATATAATTATAGCAGAATTTAGTGGCCTGATGCAGCGCTTAAACGCCAAAACAGCCACCACAGTCTGGCCCTTAAAAGTCTGGCCCTTAGATGGCTTTGAAAGATAGGTTAAAGAGAAATGGCAAATTCACCACAAGCCAAAAAACGCATTCGTCGCAATGAGCGTCGCGCAGAAATTAACAAAAACCGTTTAAGCCGCTTGCGCACTTTCATTCGCAAAGTTGAATCAGCCATTACATCTGGCGATAAAGAAGCAGCAAATACAGCCTTAAAAATGGCTCAGCCTGAAATTATGCGTGGTACGACAAAAGGCATTTTGCACAAGCGCACAGCGTCCCGTAAAGTGTCCCGCTTGAATGCAGCGATTAAAGCGCTCACATAAAAATAAATGCGTCACTTGAGAGAGTTTTAACAAAGCTCCGATTCGCATCCATTAATCTACCAATATTTAAAAAAGCCATACGTTAAACGGTATGGCTTTTCTTGTTGTTTAACGCATATAGTTAAAAAATATGGAACAAATTGATAGTGCTCTTCACGCGACCACAACATATTGTGTTCCAGTCTGAGTCTCCCCATAGGATAAAAAAATAAGTTTCTGTCAAGTGTAGGATTCTGTTGATACAGAGTTCATCAGAAGGTTATCCTAACTGTGTTGGCAGGATTTATTGAGTAAATAACCCTCCCTTTGGGAGCGGCTTGAAAGCAAAGTATAACGCTAATTTAATACCTCGTGTTCTATTGCTTGCTCTGCTCACGAAAAACGAAATGATAATCGGATGATGGCGCATGCTTGCTTGTGCCAGTGATAGCTTGGGTTTTCACTAGATACGCTGTTCTTATGAGCATCACAGTCAGTAAAATTTTACCGCTATAAATTTGGGGTAATAGAGCCGATGATCATGGAATGAGGCAATATTGGGTTCAACTAACGATAACACCGATGGTTCGGTAATCTGACAAGGGGGCTTTCATGAGTTCACAGCCACGTGCTGACGTAAATAATAATGGATTAAAGGCCATCAATACTGTTGAAAAGAATAACCGCACGAGCAGCGAGAACGACAACAGCATTACCGATGCCATGTGGGGCCGTGTCTGCAAACGTTTTACCGATGAATTTGGGGTACAAGCGCTAACAAGCTGGGTGCAACAACTTTGTTTTAAAGGCCTTGAAGGCACATCAGTTGAGCTAACAGCCCCGACCAAATTTGTCCGCGACTGGATTCAACGTCATTATGCCCCGCGCTTAAAAGATTTTTTTCAAGCGGAAAATCCCCGTATTCAGTCTTTAAATATTCGTATATCAACAGGGCAACAGCCCAATATAAACAGTAACATCGTGAGTAGCGCACCCAGCCAAAACCAAAATCCCAACGCTAATACCAAGGATACGACAGAAGCGATTGCAGAAGGGTCTGCTATTGACCCTCGCTATAACTTTAATAATTTTGTTGTCGGGAAATCAAACGAGCTGGCTTACGCGGCAGCGAAACGGATTGCAGAAAGTAAAGAAGTCCCTTTTAACCCGCTTTTTTTACATGGTGGGGTTGGACTTGGTAAAACACACTTGATGCATGCGATCGCGTGGGAAACAAAACGCAACAATCCTGATAGCCGTGTTGTTTATGTATCCGCTGAAAAGTTTATGTATGAATTTATTTCAGCCCTGCGGTTTAAAGATACCCATGCCTTCAAACAAAAATTTCGTAATGTAGATTTGTTAATGGTAGATGACGTACAATTCATTGCCAATAAGGAAAGTACTCAAGAAGAATTTTTTCATACGTTCAACGCCTTAATGGATAATCGCTGTCAAGTTATTATCACCGCTGATCGTTCTCCAACCGATTTGGAAGGTATTGAAGATCGTATTGTTTCACGTCTTGGCTGGGGTTTGGTTGCTGATATTCATCCTACTGATTATGAATTACGCTTTGGCATTTTACAGTCAAAGGCGGAACAAGCAACACCCCATGTCAATATTGATCCAGAAGTGTTAGAATTTCTCGCACGGCGCATTACATCAAATGTGCGGGAATTAGAAGGGGCCCTAAACCGTGTAATGGCTTATGCCACGCTCATCGGGCGACCTATTACAATGGATATGACCCGCGAAGTTTTGCAAGATTTAATCCGGGCTAATGACCGCAAACTAACAATAGATGAAATCCAAAGGGCAGTCGCTGAATATTATAATTTGCGTTTATCAGAAATGTTATCGCAGCGCCGCGCCCGTAACATTGCACGACCGCGTCAAGTCGCGATGTATCTTTCTAAACAAATGACACCGCGCAGCTTGCCAGAAATAGGGCGGCGGTTTGGCGGCAGGGATCATACAACGGTTATGCACGCTGTCCGCAAGATCGAAGACTTACGCCGCGACGATAGCGGTTTAGAAGATGATATCACACGCTTGATGCGCCGCCTTGAAAACTAAATCCTAGCGGATCAAAATCAATAAATTCAAGTTTTAGAATTTGCCAGCTTAAAATGGCTCGGTTGAGTTGTTCACACCTAAACCTATTTAGAGATACTCGCAATTCATTCTAAATTTTATAAGCTTAAGCTGGCTTTTCGCCCCACTGGAAAATCCAACAATTAATATCTTCAATTAGACCTGTTTCATGCACACACAGTCCTATTTTTTCTTGCACCCTTCGACTAGCAACATTACCCACTTCAACATAAGCAATCAGGTCTTGGTGCGAACACCCAAGGCTAGCCATTTCAGCATCCATTAAAGCCACCTGTGCTTCGCTGGCATAGCCGCATCCCCAATAATCTTTGCGGACCCAGTAACCAATCTCAATCGCTTCGCCAGTGGTCAAGGGCCGTAAAATCACGATGCCGATCATATGATCATCCCCCTCAATATGGATACCATATAAAAACTTGCCACGATGTTCATAGTTATTGTGCATTTCGGTTTTAAAATCAACCACATGTGCAGCATGATCAGTGATAGGGTCTAGCGAAATAAAACGCATTGTATCAGCACAGGACCGCATCAGATAAAAGCCATATTCATCATCCAGTGACAAAGGTTTCAATGTGAAGCGTTTTGTTCGTATCTCATTTCCCGATAGCATATTATTTTCTTGGCTAAATTTCTTCATAACATCAATTACCAATCAATCATTCGTTTATAAGGATACTGTGTGCGAGTAGCAGAAAATAATATTCTTCTGCAATTTCATAGTAGCGCTCAAACCTACCAGATTTACCCCCATGGCCAGCCCCCATATTTATTTTCATAATCAGCAGATTATGATCGGTTTTTGTATGGCGTAACTTCGCTGTCCACTTCGCAGGTTCCCAGTAAGTTACACGCGGGTCGTTTAAGCCACCTGTAACCATCATGGGTGGATAGTCTTGTGCCTTGATGTTCGTGTAAGGGCAATAGCTTTTAATGTGCTGGTAGGCTTTTTTATCCGCTATAGGATTCCCCCATTCTGGCCACTCAATCGGTGTCAGTGGCAAGCTGGTATCTAACATAGTGTTTAAAACATCGACAAACGGCACATGCAAAATAGCTGCAGCAAATAAATTAGGTGCTTGGTTCACCACAGCGCCGATTAATTCACCGCCAGCGCTACCCCCGGAGATGCTCAAATTCCTTTTTGTGCTATAACCTTCACTGATAAAATACTGTGCTACATCAATAAAATCATTGAACGTGTTTTCACGTTTCTCCAGTTTGCCGTCCTCATACCACTGGTATCCTAGCTCATCACCACCGCGAATATGGGCGATGGCATAGGCAAACCCACGGTCTAGCAAGCTTAACCTTGCTACGGAAAAAGCTGGACTTATCCCCAGCCCGTAAGCCCCATACCCATATAGATGAAGCGGCGAATCCTGATGTTTTTGCCAGCCCTTTTTATACACCAGTGAAACGGGGACAGACGCGCCGTCGCTGGCAGGAACCATGATCCGCTCGGTTTCATAATCACTTGCATTGTAACCCGAGGGGATATCTTGCTGTTTGCGCAGAACAAGTTGTTTGCTCGTAAAATCATAATCAAAGACCGAAGCGGGTGTTACCAGACTGGTGTAGGTGACCCGAACATGGCCTTGCTGATACATGGGATTATGGCCTATCAAAGCTTCATAAGCCCTTTCAGGGAAACGTATATACTCATACATATCCTTTATTAAGTCATAAATCGCAATTTGATCAAGGCCGTTAATTCTTTCCTGAATGATCATTCTGTTTTTAAATGTTTGCACCCCTCGTATATAGCGTTGATCACTACCTGCAAACTTAATTTCCCAAGGCGCCCTTATATCACTAGCGGTATAAATACTAAAATTCTTATGATCCTTGTTGGACCGAAACACAAAACTATCCCCGCCATGATCCACGTAATAATCATGCCCTGCCCGTCTTGCTTTGATAAGGGCGGGTGCCTTGTCAGGGTTACGTAATGCAACAACATGATATTCAGATGTCACATGATCGGCGGACCGGATTGTTAAATACTGCTGATCACTGGTCGCGCCGATATGGATAAAAAAGCTCGTATCATTTTCTATTAAAATATCACAGTGGGATTGATTGACCACATCATATGCGCATACTTTATAGGGCCGCCATTCTTTTGAAACCACAGTATAAAAAAGCGTTTGGCTGTCAGCCGACCAAATAATTTCACCTGAAGTGTTTGTGATAGGCGTAGCAATTTCCTGCCCTGTTTTTATATCACGCACATAGACCGTAAAACGTTCCCCGCCATCCGTATCAACACTATAAGCCAAATAACGACCGCACCGAGAAACTGATAGTGCCGACAGTTTAAAATAATCTAAATCTTTAGCGGCTTGCTCTTCGTTAAATAAAATGCCCCAGCTATCATCTATGTCCGTTATCACATATCCATCACCGTTAAATAAATCTCCCCGTGCAGGCCTATAATACCATGTGCGGTACTGGGCTTTCTCCTCAAACGCCCATCGGTATTCATAAGCCCCATCGCGCCATGGGACACCTGTTTCACTTGCAGGAATACGGGCTTTTATTTCTTCAAAAATAGCTAAAGTCGTTTTTTCCCCCTTTTGCATAACCGATTCGTAATATGCGTTTTCCGCTTCTAAATATTCCACAATATGAGGCTCTGTCACATCTGGATAGCTCTTATCTTTCAGCCAACAATAGGGATCGCAGCGTGTATCACCGTGATGTGTTGCTGTGGTCGAACGTCGCACCGCACGCGGTGGTTTGACCCAATCGGGGGCTGGTAATTTGGTCATCATGTGGCCTTTTTGAAAAATATTAATCTGTGTTTGGGCTATGCGATTATTAAGTAAGGCCAGAATGCAAGTCCTGTAAAGTTTTTTGACTTGTAAAAGACTGCCATTGCGCACTAGATACAGAATGATAGTCATATTTAAAAAGCAGCCCTAGTCATTATCACTCAACACAAGTGGGAGAAAAAGCGTGCCAAATACAGATCAGTCACACAAAGATCACCTTGCAGCCGATCATGTTTTAAGACTGCGAGCCGAACTTGCCCGCCGCAACTTGGATGGTTTTATCATCCCACTTACCGATGAACATATGAGCGAATATGTCGGGGATTATGCACAAAGGCTTGCATGGTTAACGGGCTTTCTTGGTAGCGCTGGAAATGCAGTCGTTTTGGCCGATAAGGCAGCGATCTTCATTGATGGCCGCTACACAGTCCAAGTAAAAGATCAAGTAAACGGTGACGTGTTCGACCGCCTACACTTCATGGATTACCCAATGAAGAAATGGTTAATCGATCATGCGACTAAGGGGGACAAAATCGGCTATGATCCAGAACTTGCTACCACCGCGTGGGAAAAAACGATGCATGACGCACTCACCCCAGAAGGGTTAGAACTTGTTGCTATTAATGGCACAAATCCAATTGATGCTGTGTGGCATAATCAACCAGCCCTACCGCAGGCGGTAGCCACCACGCACGGCACCCAATATACAGGGCGTAGTGCTGCAGATAAGCGTAGTGATATTGCTTTGACGCTGAAGGAAAAACATGCGGACAGCGCTGTTATCACGATGTTAGACAGCGTGGCTTGGTATTTTAATATCCGTGGTCAAGATGTTGATAATACGCCCGTAACCCATGCCTTTGCCTTGGCACACGCTGATGAAACCGCTGACTTATTTATCGCAGGCAATAAAGTCACTGACAGATTACGTGAAACACTGGGCAACAGTGTACGCATTCGGGAACGCAGTGAATTTTACACTGCCCTTTCACAGCTAGGGGCCGCTGGAAAATCTGTACTGGTTGACCCTGCCAGTAATAATGCAAAAATTTTAACGACCCTTGAAGCATCTGGTGCGACATTAATTCAGGGACAAGACCCCTGCATATTACCAAAAGCCGTTAAAAATAGCATCGAAGCCCAAGGCATGCGCGATTGCCATGTCCGCGACGGTGCTGCTGTCAGTGAATTTTTAGCCTTTCTATCCCGTGAAGCCCATAAAGAGAAACTGGATGAGCTAAGCGCTGCCCAACATTTGAAAGATGCCCGCTTTAAGCGTGAAATGATCCATGATCTTTCGTTTCGCACCATTTCTGCGGCTGGGCCAAATGGGGCCTTGTGCCATTATAGTGTCACACAGGAAACCAATTTACCGATCAAACGCGGCGACTTATATTTGGTTGACAGCGGTGGCCAATATAGTGATGGCACCACAGATATTACCCGTACCATTGCTGTCGGTGAACCAACCCTTGAAATGTGTGAACGTTTCACGTTGGTTCTAAAAGGCCATATTGATCTTAGTAATAGTATCTTTCCGCAAGGGACAAGTGGGTCGCAGCTTGACAGCATTGCGCGGCGGCCCTTATGGCAGCATGGCCTTGATTTTGATCATGGAACTGGTCACGGTGTCGGTTGTTATCTAGCCGTACATGAAGGCCCCCAGCGGATTGCAAAGCAAAGCAGCGATGTTGCCTTACAGCCTGGAATGGCCTTATCAAATGAGCCAGGCTATTATAAAGAAGGCGCATATGGCATTCGCATCGAAAACTTGGTGCTTGTTGTAGAAAAAGGTGACAAAGATGGCCGAAAATTCTTGGGCTTTGAAAATCTAACATGGGCGCCCATTGACCGAAATTTAGTTGTTGCTGATATGTTGTCAAACGAGCAACTCGCTTGGCTCAATCAGTATCACAGTACGGTTTTTGATAAATTGCACACAATTGTTGATGGTGAAACGCTCTCTTATTTAAAAACTGCAACAGCACCGATTTAAGCCCGTTCAGAATAAGGCCATTAAACCCAAATTAGGCAACATTTGTGCAGTTTTGATTTATATAGCGAGACCAATGAATAATGATTTCATTATTTATTGATAAGTCGAACCGACACAAAGACTTATAGCCAAATGAGGTGATCAATATTCACCGCAATTGGCTATAGTTCAGCTTCGCGGATTTCAAAATCCATCGTAATTTCTGCAAGAGAGTCACTTTAATCTTGATTATTAATCTACAGGATACTGACTGTCGCGACCTATTTATATGTTGGGGGTTCCGTAATTTTACCGCGTTGCTGCAAGAGTTGTAGGCGTAAAGCGTTTAACTTTATGAAGCCTTCAGCATCGCGCTGATCATAAACGTTATCTTCTTCAAATGTCACATGTTCCATTGAATATAAACTGTAGGGGCTTTTACGGCCAACAATATGAACGCCGCCTTTATACAGCATCAAGCGCACAGTCCCTGCGACAAATTCTTGACTGTTATCAATAAGCGCTTGTATCATTTCACGCTCTGGTGAAAACCAAAAGCCGTTATAAATCAGCTTGGCGTACTTAGGCATGATCTCGTCTTTTAGGTGCATGGCGCCGCTATCAAGGGTAATTTGCTCGATCCCACGGTGCGCTGCCAGTAAAATTTCACCGCCAGGTGTTTCGTAAATGCCGCGGCTTTTCATGCCAACAAAGCGATTTTCCAACAGATCAAGCCGTCCAATTCCATGCTTACGACCATAACTATTTAAGGCGGTTAGTAACATGGCAGGGCTCATTGCTACGCCGTTAATCCCAATAGCATCGCCTTTTTCAAATTCAACTTCGATATACTCAGGCTGGTCTGGCGCACTCACGGGGTTATCTGTGCGGCTGTAAACATATTCTTCCGCAGCTTCCCAAGGGTTTTCTAACGCTTTACCTTCACTGGACGTATGTAGCAAGTTTGCATCAACGCTAAAGGGGCTTTCGCCGCGTTTGTCCTTTGGTACTGGGATTTGGTATTTTTCAGCAAAATCAATCAGCGCTGTGCGGCTACCCAGTTCCCATTCCCGCCAAGGGGCAATGACTTTAATCTTAGGATTAAGGGCATAATAGCCCAGCTCAAAACGCACTTGGTCATTGCCTTTGCCCGTGGCACCGTGACACACAGCATCAGCGCCAACTTTGCGGGCAATCTCGATTTGACGTTTTGCGATCAAGGGCCTAGCAATCGCTGTTCCAAGCAAATATAAACCCTCATACACCGTATTTGCGCGGAACATAGGGAACACGTAATCAGCAACAAAATCTTCGCGTAAATCTTCGATATAGATTTCTTGTATACCCATCATCTCAGCTTTTTGCCGGGCGGGCTCTAGCTCCTCCCCTTGACCAAGATCAGCTGTGAAAGTTACGACTTCACAGTCATACTTCACTTGCAACCATTTTAGAATAATGCTGGTGTCTAGCCCCCCTGAATAGGCTAGGACTACTTTTTTAATTTTGTCTGTCATGCGCTGTCTCCGTCCGTGATGCGGCAAATGAATCTTAATCATACAGCCTGCAAATTCGCCGCGAGTATAGGCTTCAATGCGTCCACGTCAAACGAAGTCTGCATGATGCCACGCTTTTTACCCCAGTGAATAAACTTTTAAATAAACTTTGATTTATAGGCCTGTCGCGTGAAATTCTGTTTTAAAGTTGCTTTCGGTTTGTTCGCGCAACATTTGTGCCTTAGATTTCTTTTCCGACGCTGATTTTAATTGTCCGCATGCAGCCATAATATCGCGGCCACGCGGCGTGCGGACAGGTGCGCTGATCCCCTCGCGAAACACGATGTCACTAAAACGCTTAATACGCGCCTTGCTACTACATTCATAATCAACCCCTGGCCAAGGGTTAAACGGAATCAGGTTAATTTTAGCTGGTAGCTTATATTTTCGCATTAAACGCACTAGTTCATAAGCATCTTCATCGCTGTCGTTGATATCCTTGAGCATGACATATTCAAATGTGATGCGCCGCGCATTATGAGCCCCTGGATAATTGGCGCAAGCATTAAGCACATCTGCAAGATTATATTTTTTGTTGATAGGCATAATTTCGCTGCGGATTTCATCACGCACGGCATGCAGGCTAACAGCCAAATTCACGCCAATTTCACGGCCGCAACGTTCCATATGCGGCACGACACCAGATGTGGACAGGGTAATGCGGCGCCGTGAAAGCTGAATGCCTTCACCGTCCATAACAATATCAAGGGCTTTCTTAACTTCGTCAAAGTTATAAAGCGGCTCGCCCATACCCATCATCACAATATTGGTGACACGACGCCCTTCGGTTGGGTTGTCCCATTCTTCCAGATCATCGCGGGCAATCATCAACTGCGCGACAATTTCTGCGGCTGTAAGGTTACGCACCAAACGCATCGTGCCAGTGTGGCAAAATTTACAGTTCAATGTGCACCCAACTTGGCTTGAAATACACAGCGTCCCCCGATCGTCTTCAGGAATATAAACAGCTTCGGCTTCATTACCATCAGCGAAACGAATTAGATATTTTCGGGTGCCATCGGTGCTATACTGGGCTTCCACAATGTCTGGACGCTTGATAATAAAATGGTCGGCTAGCTGCTGCCGCACTGTTTTAGACACGTTCAACATACGGTCAAAATCGGCAACGCCGTGATGATAAATCCAACCCCATATTTGCTTGGTTCGCATATTGGCTTGTTTTTCAGGAACACCAATTTCAAGCAACGCCTCTTTTAGCTCGCTACGACTAAGGCCAAGGATATTGCGCTTATCTTCGGGGTTTATTTTCGGACGCGGGGACAGTATCGGCACATGGCCGTTTGGAGTTATCTGCATGATGTTCACCTTGCCTTTTGCACTTCAAGTTGCGCCAGGTCGCTTATGGCCTGCCATACGTTCCATATGACAGGGGTTTACTGAATTAACAGGGGCGTTACTGAATTAAAGTGTGTTGCTCATACACGGCCTAAGACAATAGTGTCAACTTTTTCTAGCGGCACGCCCGTGTAATGGCGTTATAAGCTGCGGTAAACCCAGACAAACTATAGCGATCCGTTGTGCGTGTCCCGCGCTGGCTGGTTCCATTCACGACCAACCGATTACCGCGTTTCATCGCTTTGACTAAGGCTGCGTCGTCTTTTGGATCATAAGCCCAAGCCCCACGCCCTTCTGTGAACAGTTTATAAGCACGCTTGCCATCGATTGAAGCGCTAACCTCGCTGCCTACTTTTAAAGGGTACCCAACAATCACATTCAGTTCATCCTTTATGCCGTATTTAGGCCGGTGTGTAATCGTCAGATAAATATCCCCACGGCTCGCCCCTTTACGGCTCGCTTTGCTGGACTTTGGTACACTGATCATATAACAGGTTTTTGCACCGTTCGAGGCTTTGCTCACTAAGGCATCCCAGTCACGGTAACTCCCTAGTATATCGCGTTTATTTTGCGCAGCGACTTCAAAGGAAAGCAGCACAACAGCCAAAAAGCAAGTGGCGACGTTAAAAACCGCTTTAATTGAAAATTTTATCATAGACTGTGTCCTAATTTAATAATGTGCATACCTTAGCGCCTATTCCCATATCCGCCAATATAGGAAATTGGTCCATCCCTTATCTCGCGATCAGTATCATCTGAATTTAGTCAAAATTTTGGCTCAATAATTTTAGACTACTTTTAACCGACTTGTTTTTGCGTCGCTTTACCAAATTCTGCGGTGCCTTTTAATAAACTAAATATAAGACAAACAACGACCATCACTGCGCTGGACCCGATTAATCCAAGTTCAAGATTCCATTCAAAAACCGCCCCCATGATCACACCCGCAATGGGCACAAGGCCAACACTTAAGAACATAAAAATACTCATAACACGGCCCAGCTTGGCTTCGGGAGTAACGGTTTGTAAAAGCGTCGTAAAATGAACCCAGATATAAGCATCGCCAAGGCCCGCCGTAAAAAATAACAGCATAGCTATTTCATAAGAATTAAAAATCACCATCAAACCCACAGTTGCCCCCGACCATGTGAAAATTATAAAAAGTAATCGCACAAGTTTTTCACGGGGAATTGACCGCGTTGCCCCAGCGGTTAGCCCGCCAAGCAATGCGCCTAAGCCGTAGCAAGCAACAATCAAACCGTAAATATAAGCCCCTTCGGTAAAGCGTTGTTTCATCAAAGCGGGTAAGCCGACAAAAATCGGCGCTTGGAAAAACAGTTCCAGCACGGCTATGCCAAAAAAAGCCAAGCGAATTGCTGGAATCACCCACACAAAGGCTAGCGAGTCTTTTATAGCGCTGATCATGCTTTTGAATGTGTCTTGCCCCTGCGCGTTAGAATCTCGGTCAAGCTTACGGGTGCGCACAAATAGCAATGATAAAGCTGAAACCATAAAAGTAACAGCATCTAGCAAAAACGCACGCGCCAGACCCTCGCGGTCAGCGTCAGGTGTGGCGGTTAATTCGCTCACTGTATGGGTCGCGGTGGTTAATTCCCCTGCAATGATAACACCCGCCAGCACAGGACCAATAATAATGCCGAGCTGCATGGTCATATGAACAAGGGCATTCGCGCTTTGCAATCGATCTTTTGCAACAAGGCTGGGGGTAATGGATGTTGCGGCGGGAAAATAAAACGCATCGGCAACACCAAACACCAGAGCACCCGCAAAAATAAACGGCATAGATATGGTGTCAAAAACCAAAGCAAGTCCAAGGGCCACCATAATCAAACCCCGAATAAGATTTGAATATAACATGACTGTGCGGGGACTGGTACGGTCTACCACTGCGCCGCCTAGTAGCATCAGCAAGGCCCTAGGCAGCCCTTGTACAGCCAAAACAATGCCCATCATCAATGGACTACCAGTAAGATTTAGAACAAGCCAAGGGAAGGCTATAAAGCTCACATGATCGCCAATGACAGAGATCAGCTCACCAAGCCAAAAAATAATAAAATTACGATCTTTAAACAGTTGCAACATAAGATTGCTTGTGCACGAAGCCATTTCATGGTTCAAGATTAATGTAATAGTTTTCATTCAATAGGCCCAAGATAAATGACAAACGCACCTGAAAAGCCACAGTCCGACCGAAGCGATGAGACAGCCAACGCCAGCAACACCGAAAGTGGGTCTTATATGCTGTTTAAAATTTTACGTGAACTTGGCCCACTGATGATCTTTTTTGTTAGTTTTAAGTTTGGTGATCTGATGTTTGCGACCGCCATGTTTATGGGTGCAATGACAATTTCAATGGCCGCTAGCTGGGTGATAGAGCGCCACATATCTGTTATGCTATGGGTTACTTTTGCCATTGTTGTTATTATGGGTGCATTGACATTATATTTACAGAATGAAACCTTCGTGAAAATGAAACCTACGATTATCAATGGTATTTTTGCAACGGTTTTGTTCGTTGGCTTAATGACGGGGCGACCCCTCATCAAAGTCATTATGAAATCTGGTATTCCAGAAATGCGCGATGAAGGCTGGTATGTTCTCAGCCGTAATTGGGCAGGCTTTTTTGCTTTCATGGCCCTATTGAATGAAATTGTATGGCGCACCCAAACGACCGATGACTGGGTGGATATTAAAACCTTTGCTTATTTGCCTATTACGCTTGTCTTTACATTTGCACAAGTTTTTACAATTCAAAAATATATGCCCGAGAATGCATTAGATACTGATAATTCACCAGATTAATCCGCATTAGATTTAATAGAACAACATTATTGATGCCTGAATTTTACAGATCCTTATATTTTTCTGGATTTGTGAAAGGGGCAATCCTGTCTTGACCTTTGGCACGTTCAAAATCTTTCAAAGCCCAGTAAACGGTTGGGAAGGCAATTTCATCCCACGGTATTTCTTTCAGATCCATTAAGCATACATCTGTGCTTTCAGGCCCTGGGGCGAAATCATTACCATTTAGGGTGGCCCTAAAATACATATGCACTTGGCCAATACGCCGCACACTATAAATCGCTAACATATCTTTGATGGTGATTTTGGCGCGCGCTTCTTCCCATGTTTCACGGACAGCACCTTCTGCAGGGCTTTCGCCCATTTCCATGAAACCCGCGGGTAGGGTCCACAGGCCTAACTGAGGTGCAATTGCACGCCGGCACATTAATATTTTTCCAGCACTTTCAACGACAGCACCCGCAATCATTTTAGGATTTTCATAATAGACGAAATCACACGTTTCACACACAACGCGCTCATGATCATCACCCTCGGGGATGCGGCGCGTGAAATTTGTAAAATCCTTTAATTGCCCAGGAATAAGCATACGCACCTCACTTTCAGTGAGAGCTTAGCACGGCACTTATAAGAACTAAACCCGGATATCGACGATTTGCCCAAGGCCTATGGTGCCACTGCGCAGACCATTTGCCGTAGCAAGCGACGTGCGCCCAAGCGGTGATTCGCGAATGATCCCACGACCAGCCAGGTTTTTAACAGCGTCTTTTGCAGCCTCTAACTGACTGTTACTGGATAAGGCAAGGGACCTATGACTTGCCCTCTTTTCCCCAACGGGCACGTTTTTACGGCGATCCCGATCAGCATTTAGTCCATCGGATGTCGGTTTGGCTAGCTGCGCATTTTTATGGGCTTTCAGACGTGTTACATCTGCTTGCACGCCAGACTGAGCTGAAACTTGCCTGCTTGCTTGCGCGGTTAACTGTGCGCTTAACTGTGATTGCACGGAAGGTGTGTTTGGGTCGATTGCCATGCTGTCATTCTCGTGGGATTAATGCGCCATTAAAGTGATTTTTATCATCTAAAAGGCCAGAACCGTATAAGAGGGTGACTTCTTCACACCCATATTGCTTGGTAACACATATCATAACAAAGGAAATATAACCAGAGTATTAAAGAAGGTTATGGGCATATTTTGCTTTGATTATGCAAAAATCTATCATTCTTGAGTGAATAAATCAGCTGTTTGGTTTTGAATGGCGGACAAAGCTTTCTGATTACCGCTAAAAACTGCCAAAGCTTTCTCGGATGATTCGCGGGCTTTATCAAGCTGCCCCCTTGCGTGGAAAGACCTGATTAACATTAACCAACCTTCTAGGTCGTTCGGGTTTTGTTGCACTTTTTCTTCAAGGCGCATTACCATACTTTCTAAAAATGCGCCGCGCTCCTGGGCAGGCATGGCCTCAACTTCTTGGATTTGTTCCTGCGTTAACTGTGGCATTGAAAATTTCTGATTAAGCTGGCGTGGTAAATTTGCAAGCTGATTATTGAGGTCTGACAACCAGGGTGCGTTTGGGGCGCTTCTTGCTTTAAGGGCTGTCCAAATACCGCGTGCTTGATCAAAGTTGCCACCGCGCGCATACATCACGCCTAGATAAAACTGTCCTGCAGGATGATCAGGGGTGTTTTCTAGAAGACGAGACAGCATCATTTTACTGGCTGGCGCAAAAGCCCCCCCGCTCATACTCAGCATAGTTTCAAGGGCCTGTATCTGCCAGCGTGGCTCTTGAGGTTGAAGGGCGATCAATGACATATAAGCATTGGCGGATATACTGTATTCGCCGATGCTTCCCGCAGTGCGTCCTAAAATTTCATACCCCTTAGCATCGGCTGGATTTTCTTTTAATCGTTTTTGTATTTGTTTAATCGCTTGATTAATCGTTGGGCCGCCTTCAATAATGTGTTCTGCGCCGCGCTGAATGCGTACACCCGGGCTGGATTCAAGGCTAGGGCTGCCTTTTAAGCTATAGATAATCACTGAAAAAATCATAACTAGAACGCCTGCGCCCAAAGCAACAGGGGATAATAACAGGCCTTGATCTGAAGATACTCCATCTAAATCCGCAACAATAGAATGATCGCTTGTTGTGTCAAACGCCGCCGCGCGCAATATGCGCCGCTCGATCTCTAGTCTTGCAGGAACAGCGCTTTCGCCGTCGATCACGCCTGATTGAATGTCATTTTCAAGCTCATTTAGCTGCCCCTTATAATGATCTAGCGGACTGTATGGCTGGTTTGCCCGCACCTGCGTGCTAGATAGAAAAATCCCCAGTAACAAAAGCACCATCACAAGAACGAAACCATACATCATGATGTTTTCCCTTGTTCTTGTTCCTTGAAGTCGCTGTCTGGTTTTTCCTTATCCAGCAGGGTTTTTAATGCGGCTTGCTCTTTGGCGCTTAAGGGCTGTGGCTGGGATGTGTTTCGGGCTACAGTCCGTCGCTGACTAATCATTACATAAGCGAGCATAAATAAAAATAAAATGGGGCTAAGCCATAAAAATAGCGTTCCACCTTTAAAGGGCGGTTTTAGTAAAACCCAATCACCATAACGATCAACTAGGTACGCTTTTACATCAGAATCGTCCTTACCCGCAGCGATTTGTTCGCGCACTACGCCCCGCAAATCTTGCGCAAGCTCAGCGTTACTATCAACAATCGATTGGTTTTGACACACAAGGCAACGTATTTCTTGCATCAAAATACGGGCACGGGCTTCCTGAACTGGATCGTCTAGCATTTGTTCATCGACAGCTACACCCTGCGCGGCAAAACTAAAGGCCAACACAGTCATCATCAAGCATAGTGATTGGTATGTTAGCTTTAATAAAGACTTCATTGTTCAACCTTTTCCAATGCTGCAAAAACCTTAGCTAGGGCTGCCTCCCCAACCACAGGACCCCAGTGGCGGTAACGAATAATACCATTTGCATCCACAATAAAAGTTTCAGGTACGCCTGTAACGCCAAAATCAATGCCCGTGCGACCGCGTTCATCACTGATACTCAGCATATATGGGTCACCCAGCTCATTTAAAAATCGCAAGGACGCTTGCGGGGTATCCTTGTAGCTCACACCAATTATTGGAATGCCCCTTTGCTTTAAATTGATCAAACTATCATGCTCAGCACGGCACGGCACACACCAGCTGGCAAAAAAATTAACAATATACGGGGTGTCGCTGGGCAAATCGCTATCGCTGATTATTGGTTTATCAGCAATCAATGCTGGTAAGCTGAAAGCGGGTATCGGTTTATCAATCAGGGCGCTTTTTAATTCTTTTGGGTTTCGCTCGCTACTCATCATAGCTGCAAATAATATTACGAGGCCTGCGAAAGAAATGAAAGGGATAAATCTGTTCATGAGGCGGCCCCCAGCCTTAAACGGCGATCAGATAAGGATAGTAAACCCCCAACACACATCAGCATTGCCCCAAGCCATAGAAAGGAAACAAACGGTTTATAATATAGTCTCACCGAAAACCGTTTTCCGCCAGCAGCTTCGCCGATCACAGCATATAAATCACCGTGCCACATAGGGTGGATTGATGCTTCTGTGGTGTTGGTCACGGGATGGGCATATACACGGTCTTCTGGCGCTAAGTTTGCCACCGAACGCCCCGCTTTTATAACATCAAAATGTCCACGGATTGCGGTAAAATTTGGCCCAACAATCGGTTCAACACCGTTAAATATAAATGTATAACCAGCAACATCTGTGCTCTCACCCGCTTGCATAAGTTCAAGCTTTTCAACTGTCCAAGCTTCGGACACTGTGACACCAAGCAACACCAAACCTACCCCCAAATGCGCCAGCGACATGCCAAAGTGCGCCCGTGGTAAATTCAGTAACCTAGCCAGCGCTTTAGCGGGGTGTTCAAACAGCTTTATGCGGTGTGCCAGTTCCATTAGGACAGAGCCCATTAACCATGCAGCAAGCATCAAGCCAAATGCTGTTAAAATTTGGTTGCCCATTGTCGCCCAAATTGTGCCTAAAAAAACCATCAAAGCCACGATAAATATCGGCAATAATCGTATAGCCGCTTTGCTAAGGTGGCCTCGCTTCCAAGATAAAAGTGGTCCGAAACCAAGGGCTATTATCAAAGGGCTAACGAGCATAATCGTAGCGAAATTAAAAAAGGGCGGTCCAACAGAAATTTGGCTGCCGTCATAGGCTTCCAGCATTAAAGGGTAAAGGGTTCCCACAAGAACAACCGCTGCAAAGGTTGACAACAACACATTATTAACAATCAAGGCGCTTTCCCGCGCTGTTAGCCCAAACAAGCCCCCTAGCGTTAAACGCGGCACACGCCAAGCATAAAGCGCCAGCGAGCCGCCCACGACAATCGCTAAAAAAGCTAAAATAAATATGCCACGCGCTGGGTCGCTAGCAAAGGCATGGACGCTGGTGATCACACCAGAACGAACCAAAAATGTTCCCAAGAGCGAAAAGGAAAAAGCAACAATGGCCAGCAATATGGTCCAGCTTTTTAGTGCACCGCGTTTTTCAACGACAATCGCGCTATGAAGTAGGGCGGTCGCAACCAGCCACGGCATAAAACTTGCGTTTTCAACGGGGTCCCAAAACCACCATCCCCCCCAACCAAGCTCATAATAAGCCCACCATGATCCAAGCGCTATTCCAGCCGTTAAGAACATCCAAGCTGTTAGGGTCCACGGTCGTACCCAACGCGCCCAAGCTGGGTTTACATCACCTTCAAGCAGTGCAGCAACCGCAAAGGAAAAAGCAATAGATAGACCCACATACCCCAAATATAATAAGGGGGGGTGAAACACAAGGCCAGGGTCCTGCAACAACGGATTTAAACCATTGCCTTCAAGGGCAGCGGGTATTAAGCGGTCAAACGGGTTGCTCGTGAATAAAATAAACAACAAAAAACCCACAGCCAGCAGACATTGCACACCAAGAACCCGCGCCCTAAATGTATCAGGTAAACGCTTACCGCGCAGGGCCACAGCAGCTGCGAACAGGCTTAGCATCAATACCCACAGCATCAGGCTGCCTTCGTGATTGCCCCACACCCCTGCAATTTTATACATCATCGGTTTTAAGGTATGGCTGTTGGCTGCCACAACCCGCACCGAAAAGTCACTGATATAAAACAGATACGTCAAGCATAGGAACGAGATCAAGCTTGCAGTAAATTGCGCGTAAGCAGCCCCACTTCCCAGCGCCATCAAACGTTTGTTACCTTTTGCAGCGCCTATAAGGGGACCCAAAGCACCCAGACAAGCAAATCCTAAAGCCATGATCAGGGCAAAATGGCCTAGCTCTGCAATCATTTTGCGTACATCCCAGCGCTTGGATGTTGGCAAGCATCAGTATTTTTTGGCATCGTCCCTGGGGCGGCGTAATTTTCATCGTGCTTGGCAAGAACTGTGCTGGCGATAAACACTTTATCATCGTTTAACGACCCTTCGATCACAACACCTTGGCCTTCACGAAACAAATCTGGCAACAAACCTTTAAAGCGCACCGGCTGATCCGTCACACAATCAGTCACCGTGAAATGATACGTTAGGCCATCTTCTGCGCGGCTGAGCGAACCTTTGTCCACCAGCCCACCCAAACGAAAATACTGACCCGACTTCATGTCCTTTTCACTAATCTCAGACGGCTGCAAGAACAAATTGACGCTGTCACCACCGAGCGCATAAAATACCAGTCCAACTGCAGAAAACAGAATAAATAGCGCACTCGTTATAATCACTATACGCTGATTTTTACGGGTTTTCATGTGTATGGCCTTAACTGAGACATATCGGTTAATCGTGTTTACGACTGAGTTTTAATTCATCGGCTTTTGCGCTTAAACGTTTCGCTTTTACTTTTGAAGACACCAGCATTACGGTCAGCGCACTGACTGAAATACCGTAAGCTAACCAGACAAACACACCGTAGCCCCCCATTTCAAAAAAATCAGTCATCATGTCGCCACCTTTTGATCTATATTGTCTAGTTTGCTGTGTATTTTGGCACGGCGCAGGCTTTTGATTTTGCGATGGCTCATTTCTGCCTGAATACGAATTAGCCACACCACAATAAAATATGCCTGATAGGCCAACGCCATCACTAGAAGCGGGATTAACATTTCGCTCGGCATCGACGGACCACCGATTTTAAGCGTGCTGGAGGGTTGATGCAACGTAGACCACCAATCAACCGAAAATTTGATAATGGGAATATTCACAACCCCGACAAGCGCAAGGATAGAAGCAGCTTGCCCTGCTTTTTCTTCGTTATCCATCGCCGACCAAATCGCCATATAACCCAAGTATAAAAAGAAAAGCACTAACACACTGGTTAACCGTCCATCCCATACCCAATAAGTACCCCACATGGGTTTGCCCCA
>JABABO010000081.1 GCA_014238195.1 Kordiimonadaceae bacterium
AAGTTCAATTGCAGAAACAGAATCATCATCAAACCCAAACACCACAAAGCTTACACCAGCATCAGTGTTGCTATTCGGGTCTGCATTAGGTACCCCAATGATAATATCATCAACACCATCGCCGTTGACATCCCCAGCACTGGAAACGGAAAAGCCAGCTTGGTCACTATTATTATTATTATAAAGAATAAAGCCATTGCTACCGTCTAAGTTGCCCAAATCGACCGCAGATAAGTCAGTGGCACCAAACACCACATAGTTTTCACCTGCGCCAGAAGCACCATTATTATACCCATCGCCTCCCTTTGCCCCAATGATTATATCATCAATACCATCACCGTTGACATCCCCTGCGCTAGACACTGAAAAGCCACTACGATCAGCACTATCAAGGCCCGTAATGATGAAACCATCGCTGCTCGCCAGATTGGAAAGGTTAATGGCTGATGCAAAACTGTCGCTGTTGCCAAAGATTACATAGCTTTCACCTACGCCATTTACATTAGCATTAGTAGGTGCACCGATGATCAAGTCATCCACACCATCGCCGTTGACATCCCCCGCACCAGACACGGAATGACCACTATAGTCGTTAGCATCAATACCATTGATAACAAAACCATTGCTGCCATCAAGGCTGGACAGTTCAGTGGGTATCGCAGACCCATCACTGTTACCAAATATCACATAACTGGCCCCGGCGTCACTCTCAACACCCTTCGCCCCAATGATAAAATCATCAATACCATCGTCGTTGACATCCCCAGCACTGGATACCGAAAAACCAAACAGATCGAACTCATCAATACCAGTCAGCGTGAAGCCAGCTCTGCCATCAATGCTGGTTAGTTCATAGGACGCTTGATAGCCTGACAGGCCCTCCACCTCAAACGGGTCATCGGTCACAGTGATGGTCAGGGCTAAATCAACAGTTTCACTGATGTTACCCGCATTAATCGCGGTCACAGTCACATCGTAATCAGACTTAGTCTCAAAATCGGGCGGGCTGAGAAAGCTAAGCTCGCCTGTGTCAGTATCAATCGTGAAATCAAGCGAGTCATCGCCGCTAAGGCTGTATATGATGCCCGTGTCAAAATCGCCGCCCAGAAGGCTGGCATTTAAGTTCATCACGGCGCCTGTATGGTTTTCCTCCACCGATACGGCGCTGGCATTGAAAAACACAAATTCAGTTGTATCATCCGTAACTTCAATGGTCACATCTTGGGTTTTCGAAGCGCCACTTAAAGTATCGGTCGCTGTCACCGTTAGGACGTAATCATTGCCACTATTGCCGCTGCCTTGCGGGTTTTCATAATCGGGTGAGTTTTTAAAGCTCAGCTCGCCCGTCGCGGTATCAATGGTGAAATCAAGCGAGTCATCACCGCCTGAAATACTATAGGTGATACCATCATCATTAGCCCTATTATTATTACTGGCTTGAATATCCAGCACATCACCCGTGCTGTTTTCTTCAAATGACGCAGTGTTGCTATTATTGAACACAAATTCAGTTTCATCATCGACAACTGTAATGGTCACATCTTCGTCTATCGTAACGTTATTTGAAGTATTGGTCGCTATAACGTTTAGGACGTAATGATTGCCACTATCGCCGCTGCCTAGCGGGTTTTCAAAGTCTGGTGGGCTTATAAAGCTTAGATCGCCATTCGCGGTATCAATATTAAACAGCCCCCCATCTCTGCCGTCATCTGCGATACTATAGGTGATACCAACATCATCATCACCCCCACCAAAGCTGGCGTTGATATCCAGCACCACACCAGTGCTGTTTTCCTCAACTGTATTAGTGTTGACATTATTGAACACAAATTCAGTTGTATCATCCGTAACGTTAATGGTCACATCTTGGGTTCTCAAAGCGCCACTTGAACTATCGGTCGCTATAACCGTCAGGACGTAATCATTGCCACTATCGCCGCTGCCTTGCGGGGATTCATAATCGGGTGGGCTTATAAAGCTCAGCTCGCCCGATGTATTAATGGTGAACTTACTGGCATCAGTACCAGCGATGCTATAGGTGATACCATCATCATTAGCCCTATTATTATTACTGGCTTGAATATCCAGCACCACACCCGTGCTGTTTTCTTCAACTGAAATAGTGTCGGCATTCGTAAATACAATTTCCCCTAAACCCAATAAATTAGGCCCACCAAAGATGATATAGCTTTCGCCTGCCTGACTACTAGCCTTTGGTGCGCCAATGATCAAATCATCATAACCATCAGCATTCAGATCACCAGCACCAGCGACAGAATAACCATTCCAATTCGTCCCAGTAGCATCAGCAGCGTTCAGCTGAAAACCCTGTCCGCCATCTAAGTTAGATAGTTCTATCACAGAGACCGTGATATTGCTGGAACCAAACACTACATAGGTTACACCTTTGGCGCTATCATATTGATGCGCCCCGATGATCAGATCATCATGGCCATCACCATTAACATCACCGGCGCTAGAGACTGAATAACCGCTATGATCGCCTGATAAGTTACCGTTAATTGTAAAACCGTTACTGCCATCAAGGCTGGAAAGCTTGATCGCTGAGGCAAAGCCACCATTATCTCCAAACACTACATAGGTTTCGCCGCTGTTATCAGCGTTATTCGTATTGTCATTAGCATCCGCTAGGTAAGCCCCAATGATAATGTCATCATAACCATCACCATTGACATCGCCAGCGCCAGATACGGAAAAACCACTACGATCTTGCCCATCTATACCGTCTAGTCGAAAGCCATTTGAGCCATCAAGACTAGCTACATCGATAACTGAGGCGCCTAAGCCCGTACCGCCAAACACCACATAGGTCTCACCCTTGCTCAGAGCATTAGTGCCGCTTGCAACTGGAACGTAGTTAGTCCCAATAATCAGATCGTCATAACCATCACCGTTAATATCCCCAGCACTGGAAACGGAATGGCCGATTCTTTGTACATTACTAGGTAATCCATCATTCTTTGTAATGGCAAAGCCGTTTGAACCATCAAGGCTTGAGAGTTCCAGAACAGACCCAAAAGCAACTTTCTCATTACCATACACTACGTAAGTAGCACCATCAGTTCCACTATACGGCGCCCCAATGATTATGTCATCATAACCATCAGCGTTCAAATCACCAGCGCTAGAGACAGAGAAACCACTGTTCTCGCTTGCATTGATACCGTTTATTTTAAATCCATCGGTGCCATCAAGGCTGGAAAGCTTGATCACTGGGTCAAAATCAGTACCCTTTCCAAATACTACATAGGATTCACCTGATTTATCACCATTCGGGCCAGCATGGTAAGCCCCGATGATTATGTCATCATAACCATCACCATCAATATCCCCTGCACTGGATACGGAAACCCCACTTCTGTCAGCTTTATCAATTCCATGAAGAGCAAAGCCATTATTACCATCTAAGCCAGAGAGATTTATCAAAGACAAATTTATGTTACTAGACCCAAACACTACGTAACTTTCACCAGTATTTTTAAAAGTGTTGGCATTGCCAGCATCTGGGTTTGCCTTCCACGTCCCAATGATAACATCATCGTAGCCATCGCCGTTGACATCACCCGCTGAGGACACTGACCGACCGCTTTCATCTCCTCCTGAAGTCGCGCCTATAATGGTGAAACCACTACTACCGCCTATACTAGAAAGTTCATAAGCAGATGCAAAACCCGTCACCTTCAGGGAGTCGTCCTCATCAAACGGGTCATTGGTCACAGTGATGGTTAGGCCAAAGGTCCCGGTCTCATTACCATCGTAGGCTTCCACCGTTAGGACGTAAACATTGTTACTGTCAGCATCAGATGGGCTTTCATAATCTGGTGTGCCGACAAAGCGCAGCTCCCCCGAATCGCTGTCGACCCTGAAATCCCCATTATCAGTCCCTGTAATACTGTACTTAGTAATCCAAAGATCTCCTGCTAGGCCGTTTAAGCTCGCCTGAATATCCAACACAACACCCGTGTGATTTTCTTCAACGGATAGGGTGGTTGGATTAAGAAATGTTATGGGCATGGCTGTATTTGTACTTTCTTTAAATCTAGAATCATTCGCTGGCATTACACGCAACTGGGTATTGTTTAACGCATAATTTACTATACCGCAATATCTCTGCACCCGTTTTTGCAGTCTTTTGCGTATTTTTTGATTCTGAAATTTATTAAAGAACACTTGATATCCAAAATAAAAGATACACCCTACACTTTATAAGAGATTATTTCAGAGAAGCCCTAGCACATTGCCCAATAAAAAGCGAAACTATATCAATGGTTTATCACTTTTCTTTACTCAAAATATCATAAATTTTAACCATCATCCGTGTTGATGAAAACTCAATAATACAATTTAAACTATACTATATTTATAGGAAAGTAATTTAATAATATTTTCTATTTAAAAGTGTTTCATTTTAAGGAAAATCGTTTTACAATCAATTTTTAGAATGAACGCATTCAATTAACCATACATTGATTCGCATTAACTTTATGCGTTAACTATGGTCTGGAACTATAGCGAGACCAATGAATAATGATTTCATTATTTATTGATAAGTCGAACCGTAATAAAAGCGAGACCAATGAATAATGATTTCATTATTTATTGATAAGTCGAACCGACACAAATACTTATAGCCAAATAAGGTGATCAATATTCACCGCAATTGGCTATAGTGTTTCGCTTAAGCGGTAAGGTCTTTTGCCCTTTAAATTTCACACATTGATTTCGCCCATTAGATATGGGGGGGAATCAATGTTGAATATGGTAAAATAAATTTAGGAAAAGCCTTTACTTTGAAATTTCCTTGCTAAAATATAAAGAAGCCCTTGCAGTTCATGCGTGAACGGGGGTAATAATGATTTGATTGTGATTTATTGGGACTGGTACTTAATTACTGGCGCTAGTGGTTGTCCACCCAAAACATCACTGAGTAAAGTTTGATTTTGGCTAAAGTTTGTTTTTAATACGAAGCAATGAGGTGTTATCCATGGCACAGGCGAACAAACGCCCGCTTTCTCCGCACTTGTCGGTCTATTCTTGGGGGGCGCATATGCTGGTTTCAATCCTGCACCGCGCGACGGGGTCGGCACTGGCGTTTGGTATGGTGTTGCTGACATGGTGGTTGGTGGCACTGGCTGGGGGGCCAGACTATTTCAATCTTGTCAATGGCTATGCCAGCACTGTGCTGGGCCGGTTGGTTTTGTTTGGCCTAACCTTTGCCCTTATGCAGCACACCGCTTCTGGCATTCGGCACCTGTTTATGGATACTGGCAAGTTATACGACCTGAAAGCCAATACCAACAGCGCTTTGCTGACGTTCGTGTTTTCACTGATTGCCACTGTTGCGATTTGGGTCGCTGCCTACAAAGTTATGGGGGTCCTGTAATATGGTTGATATGAAAGCACCGCTGGCAAAAGTACGGGGTCTGGGCAGCGCTAAAGGCGGCACGCACCACTGGTTAACCCACCGATTAACAGCCCTTGCCAATATTCCACTGGTGATTTTCCTAACGGTTTCATTTGTCGGTAATGTCGGCAAGGAACACGCCGCATGGATCGCTTGGCTCAAACAACCGCTGGTGAGCGTTCTTCTTATTTTGTTTATTCTTAACGTACTGCATCATATGCGCAGTGGCCTTCAGGTCTTGATTGAGGATTATATTCATACCGCTGGAACCAAATGGACTGTGTTAGTCCTGATCAATTTTGCTGTGGCCCTGATGGGCGGCTTGTCGATCTTATCGGTTCTACGCATAGCATTTGGGGGATAATTGATGTCTGAAACTTACCCCATTCATCATCATACTTATGACGCTGTTGTGATCGGCGCTGGTGGGTCTGGCCTGCGGGCGACCATGGGTCTTGCCGAAAGCGGTTTGAAAACTGCTTGTATCACCAAAGTATTTCCAACGCGCAGCCATACAGTCGCAGCCCAAGGCGGTATTGCCGCTAGTCTTGGTAATATGGGCAAGGACACTTGGCAGTGGCATATGTTTGATACTGTCAAAGGGTCTGACTGGCTAGGTGATCAGGATGCCATTGAATATATGGTCCGCGAAGCCCCAAAAGCTGTTTACGAGCTGGAACATTACGGTGTGCCGTTCAGCCGCACCGAAGAAGGCAAAATTTACCAACGGGCCTTTGGCGGCATGACAACAGATTTCGGTGAAGGCCCAGCGGCGCAGCGTACTTGTGCTGCTAGCGACCGCACAGGCCACGCGATGCTACACGCCATGTATCAACAGTCTTTAAAATATGACAGTGATTTCTTCATTGAATATTTCGCTATTGATCTGATTATGGAAAACGGTGAATGTCGCGGCGTGATTGCGATGAATATGGAAGATGGTACAATCCATGCCTTTCGCGCGCAAGCAACAGTGCTGGCAACTGGCGGTTATGGGCGTGCATATTTCAGTGCTACGTCAGCACATACCTGTACGGGGGACGGCGGCGGTATGGTTCTACGGGCGGGCCTTGCGATGCAGGACCTAGAATTTGTTCAGTTCCACCCAACAGGGATATACGGCGCTGGTGTTTTAATCACCGAAGGCGCACGCGGCGAGGGCGGCATCTTGATCAACAGCGAAGGCGAACGTTTTATGGAACGCTACGCCCCAAGCGCCAAGGACCTGGCATCCCGCGATGTTGTGTCGCGTTCAATCAGTAACGAAATCCGCGAAGGCCGCGGTGTTGGTGCTGAAAAAGATCACATGTATCTGCATCTGGATCATTTGGACCCAGAAATTTTAGCGGAGCGATTACCTGGCATCAGTGAAAGCGCGAAAATTTTCGCAGGCGTTGATGTCACCAAGCAGCCAATCCCAATTTTACCAACAGTGCATTATAATATGGGCGGTATACCAACCAATTACCACGGCGAAGTAATAAACCCGACACCCGAAAATCAGGATGCGACGGTTCCTGGATTATTCGCTGTGGGGGAGGCTGCTTGTGTCTCCGTACACGGTGCCAATCGCCTGGGTTCCAATAGTTTGATTGACCTTGTGGTCTTTGGCCGTGCAGTTGGTAAACGGGTGCCAGAGCTTGTAAAAGCTGGTGCCACGCAAAAACCGCTGCCTGATGGTTTTGCTGATATGGCGCTTGGTCGCTTAGACGCAGCGCGGTTTGCCAGTGGCAGTGCATCAACGGCTGAACGCAGGCTGGATATGCAGAAAACAATGCAAACAAACTGCGCTGTTTTCCGCACCGAAGACGTGTTAGCCGAAGGTGTGAGCAAAATTGATAAAATTGCCTCTGAAATTGAGGACGTTAAAACCTCTGACCGTGGCCTTGTTTGGAATAGTGATTTAGTAGAAACGCTGGAACTGCAAAATCTTATTGGGCAAGCAGTGCTTACCATGCACAGTGCTGCAGCGCGTAAAGAAAGTCGCGGTGCTCATATGCATGAAGATTATCCAGACCGTGATGATCAAAACTGGATGAAGCATACTGCCTGCTGGTTTGATGGCAAAAACGTCAAGCTGGGCGAACGCGGTGTGCATGATTATACAATGAGTAGCGAAATTGATTATATTAAACCTAAAGCACGTGTGTACTAAGGCAGGGGAGACAAACAATGGCTGAATTTTCACTTCCTGCGAACAGTAAAGTAGGCAAAGGCAAACGGGTAAAAGCCCCAGAAGGCGCGACGAATGTGCGCGACTTTCATGTGTATCGCTGGAACCCAGATGACGGTGAAAACCCGCGTATGGACACGTTCGAAGTTGATATGGACAGTTGCGGTCCGATGGTGCTGGATGCGCTGATCAAAATCAAGAACGAAATGGACAGCACAGTCACCTTCCGCCGGTCTTGCCGCGAAGGGGTTTGTGGGTCTTGCGCCATGACTATGAATGGCAAAAACGGTTTAGCCTGCACCACAGCGATTGACGAAGCAAAAGCAGATGTGTCGATTACGCCGCTTCCGCACCAAGAAGTTATCAAGGATTTAGTGCCTGATCTGACGAATTTCTATGCACAATATGCATCGATTAAGCCATGGATGGAAACGCAAACACCAACGCCTGAGAAAGAGCGGCTACAATCTGTGAATGACCGCAAAAAATTAGACGGCCTTTATGAATGTATCTTGTGTGCCTGTTGTTCAACAAGTTGCCCAAGCTATTGGTGGAACGGCGATAAATACCTTGGACCTGCAGCACTTTTGCAAGCCTATCGCTGGCTGATTGATAGTCGTGATGAAAATACGGGCGAGCGTTTGGATGACTTAGAAGATCCATTCCGTTTGTATCGCTGCCACACCATTATGAACTGCGCCAATGCTTGCCCGAAGGGTCTAAATCCCGCGAAAGCGATTGCTGAGATTAAAAAAATGATGGTGGAACGCCAAGGGTGATTGGATTACAGTCAGGACATAATGAGACATAATTTATTCTGATGAATAAAAGAAAGGCTCTAGGTTATTCGAGATACGTCTTTCTCAAATGGTCAATCGCTTTTACATCCAACCCTAGCCCATCACGCTGATAATTTTCAAAGCACCCGTATTTTTCATCGATGATGGCAAACGTGGCGTCCAGAAATTCAGGCGCCACACCGACAAGGGGCAATATGTCTTTTGGGTTCACGGTCATGCCAAGGCGCTTCCCTACTTTTTCTGCAATTTCTACTGATTTTTTTTCTAAGTTTACTGCCCTGTTCGTGTCCATAAAATTTTGGTAAATATCATCCCTGTGAACCCCTAGTGTTTTCAAGATCAAGGCCCCTGTGACCCCTGTACGGTCTTTTCCCGCCGTACAATGAAATAGCACAGCACCCTGCGTGCGCGTACGAAGCACATCGAACAATCCTTTGATGCCGCCAACATTCAAGGTGGGAATATTTTGAAAGGCTTTGATAAATTCAGCGAATAAAGGGTCACCTGGTCGTTTGCTGCTCCCCATCTCATCCAACATAGATTTAATCCAAGCAGCCGCATTACCCCCTATGGGGACCGCATGATAATCAGGCGACCAAGTTTCTACAGTTTTTAGCGGCGCCCATTCTTTTTCATGGTCTGAGCGAAAATCAACAACATGTTGTACGTTCATCTGCGCTAGTTTATCACCTGTTTCTGGTGTTATGTCTGCCAAATGACCGGACCGATAGATCAAGCCCATAGCAACTTTGGCACCCTCAGATGTTGAATAGCCCCCAATATCTCGGAAATTTGCGATGTCAGGAAAGGGTATGAATCGGTCGATGTTCTGCATAAATAATGACTTACATATTAGGGATGTTGCTGAAAAAAATTTATCTGCTTATGATAGGCTATGACATAGCTGCTTGAAAAGCCCTGTCTTAGATTTAAAGTTTGAATTAGAAGAGAGTGTCAGTGACGCACCCGCAATCACCAACCACCGATAACCAATTCTTAGACGATGATCACAGCGGTATGTCCAAGCGACCATCCGACCTGTATAATCAATTAATTACAGAAGGGGAATTACGCGCAGACCCGGAGCAAGCCCGCATCATAGAAATGTTTAATCGGTTATATGATGACTTATTAGACTATCCAGAAGTCGCAGGCAGGGGAAGCCGCATATCGATTAAATTATGGCGGTTAAAAGATTTTTTCCGCTGGAACGGTAAGGACGCAACACCGCCAAAAGGTTTATATTTATATGGCGGGGTTGGCCGAGGAAAATCCATGTTGATGGATTTATTCTATGAGTGCGCCCCCGTAAAAGCGAAAACACGGGTGCATTTTCATGAATTTATGCTGGATATTCATGCTAGGATGAAAGTGTGGCGCGGGCTCAGCGCCAAAGAGCGAGTAGAAATGGGCGGACGCGCTACCGAAGATGATCCAATTCCTGCTGTAGCCCGTCAAATTGCCAACTCATCCACACTGCTTTGTTTTGACGAGATGCAAGTCACTGATATTGCAGACGCGATGGTTCTGGGTCGTTTGTATAAAGAACTGTTAGTGCGCGGCGTTGTAATTGTGGCAACCAGTAACCGCGTGCCAGATGATTTATATAAGGGCGGCCTGAACCGTCAACTTTTCTTGCCTTTCATTGAGATGATAAAAGAAACATTTCATGTGGCCCCACTAGATGGCCCCACGGATTACCGCCTTGACCGATTAAAAGGGGTACACACCTATTACACACCCGTGAATGATGCGAGTACGAAAAAACTTTCTAAAGCTTTTTTTCGCTTAACCGACCGTGATGTCGCGGACAGGGCAAAAGTACCAAGCGAGACACTCCTTATTCAGGGGCGCGATGTGTTTGTCCCCAAAGCGGCGCGCGGCGTTGCTGTATTTTCCTTTAAACGGCTTTGTGCCACTGCCACAGGGGCTGCGGATTACCTAGCGATTGCAAGGCGTTATCACACCCTTATCTTAGTTGCCGTTCCGCAGTTAGGTCCAGACAAGCGTAATGAAGCAAAAAGATTTGTCACGCTGATTGATGCGCTTTACGAACACGGTGTCAAATTATTATGTTCCGCCGCCGTAGAACCAGATAATTTATATGCCAAAGGTGATGGGACTTTTGAATTTGAACGCACAATCAGCCGTTTAATGGAAATGCAGTCTAAAGACTATCTCGCACGAGGACACGGGTTAGACCCAAATACTTCCCCAGATACTTCCCCAGATACTTCGAGTACTTAGTCTTATATAATTTTTGCAGAGTCGCGGTTTTTAAGGGGATAATTTCATATGAAACCTATCGAATCTAAAGAAAATCATGCTAAATATGGCCAATTTCTTAAAATTCTTAACGAGTTTTTTATGTTAAGGGCAAAAACTACGCTTCATTAGATGAAATTGGTCTGTTAGACTTGCAGCTTATTTGAAATCGCGTTAGTTAAGTTAGGGAAGATATTTTAATCTTTTATTTTGTTTTAAAGTCTTAAGGGACTTTTATTTATTGTTGGAGCACCTAATGGCACGTAAAAAAATAGCACTGATTGGCGGCGGTCAAATTGGCGGCACGCTTGCGCATCTTGCAGCCTTAAAAGAATTAGGCGACATAGTAATTTTTGATATTGCGGAAGGGCTGCCACAAGGCAAGGCCCTAGACCTTGCACAAAGCGGACCCGTTGAAAAATATGATGCCAAATTAAAAGGCACGAATGATTATAGCGACATTGCTGGCGCCGATGTTGTGATTGTCACAGCAGGTGTCCCCCGCAAACCAGGGATGAGCCGTGATGACC
>JABABO010000146.1 GCA_014238195.1 Kordiimonadaceae bacterium
ATGGGGGATGCAATTGCAAGCGATAAAGCCACCAAAGGTATTTTAGTCTGCGGTTCTGGTATTGGTATATCAATCGCCGCTAATAGAAATCCTGCGGTTCGGGCAGCTTTATGTACAAATGGCTTAACCGCGAAGCTTTCAAGACAACATAATGATGCCAATGTTTTAGCGCTTGGGGAGCGCTTAATTGGCATCGAGACAGCGAAAGACTGTTTGCAGACATTTTTAAACACAGAATTTGAAGGTGGCCGTCACCAAAAGCGCATTGATAAAATGTCGTAATATAGGATATACGGAATTTAGAATATAGACGGACGCAGATTTTATTATTGCATTTGAAGGAATTGCACATGAGGGTATTCACACAATATGGTTTCTTTACAAATTCACTCGCAGAATCAGATCCAGAGCTGCTGAGTTCAATTCACGGCGAGATGGAACGTCAACGAGGCCAAATTGAACTGATAGCGTCTGAAAATATTGTCAGCAACGCTGTGATGGAAGCTCAAGGTTCTGTCATGACCAATAAGTACGCCGAAGGCTATCCAGGTCGACGCTATTATCAAGGATGTGCAGAGGTTGATATTGCAGAAAGCCTAGCAATTAGCCGCGCAAAAGAATTATTTGACTGCGAATATGTTAATGTTCAGCCACATTCTGGGGCCCAAGCCAATGGGGCTGTGATGCTAGCCCTAACAAAGCCTGGCGACACAATTATGGGGATGAGCTTGGACGCTGGCGGTCATCTAACGCACGGGGCAGCACCCGCAATGTCGGGTAAATGGTATAATGCTGTGCAGTATGGTGTGCGCCGTGAAGATGCTTTGATTGATTATGATGATGTTGCCTGCCTAGCCAGCGAACATAAACCGAAATTGATCATCGCAGGTGGTTCTGCTTACCCACGAGAGATTGATTTTAAACGGTTCCGTGAAATCGCCGATAGTGTAGGGGCGTATTTATTTGTCGACATGGCCCATTTTGCTGGTTTGGTGGCAGGAGGCGAGCATCCAAGCCCATTACCTTACGCTGATGTTGTGACCACAACGACGCATAAAACCTTACGTGGCCCACGCGGTGGGATGATTTTAACGAATAATCTTGACCTTGGCAAAAAATTTAACAGTGCTGTTTTTCCGGGTTTGCAAGGGGGGCCGCTCATGCATGTGATTGCTGCTAAGGCTGTGGCTTTCGGCGAAGCCTTGCGCCCAGAATTTAAAGATTACGCCAAGCAGGTTGTTAAAAATGCCCATGCGTTGGCTGCACGTTTGTTAGAAAACGGCTTTGATATTGTTTCTGGCGGTACGGATACGCATGTTGTGCTTGTTGATCTGCGCCCTAAGGGAATCACAGGCAAGGCCGCTGACGAGGCGTTAGAGCGCGCCCATATGACCTGCAATAAAAACGGCGTGCCGTTTGATCCTGAAAAACCAATGGTGACGAGCGGTATACGCTTAGGGACACCAGCTGGGACTACACGCGGATTTGGGGAAGCTGAGTTTAAGTCGGTAGCAGACTGGATCACTGAGGTGGTTGATGGCTTAGCGGCAAATGGCGAAGATGGTAACGCAAGCGTGGAAGCTAATGCCCGCGAAAAAGTTGCTGAACTTTGTGCGACATATCCCATTTACAGATAAGCTGCATTTGGTTTTAATCAGACGATAGGGAAAGGAACGCAATGCGCTGTCCATTTTGTCAGAACGAAGATACTCAGGTTAAAGATTCGCGTCCCACAGAAGATAAATCTGCGATTCGCCGCCGCCGTTTTTGTGCGGCGTGTGGTGCGCGGTTCACTACATTTGAGCGCGTGCAACTGCGTGAGCTTACTGTTGTTAAGAAAAATGGTCGCCGTGTACCCTTTGAGCGCAATAAGCTAGAGCGTTCGCTTGATATTGCCCTTCGCAAACGCCCTGTAGACCCAGATCAAGTTGAGCGTATGATCAATGGCATTGTCAGGCGTTTGGAATCGATGGGTGAAAGTGATATTAATAGTGAACAAATTGGCCGTTTGATTATGGAAGGCTTAGAAAGCTTAGACCAAGTAGCTTATGTCCGTTATGCATCTGTATACAGAAACTTCCGTGAAGCTTCGGACTTTGAGAAGTTTTTAGGTAAAATGACAGATTCTGGCGACGATTTATAATGTCATTTTGGTTTAATAGATTTTTAGGAAGGCGGCTTTATGCCCCCCAAGACAACCAGAACTGATGAGTTTTGGATGCGGCAAGCCCTTAATTTAGCTTATCGTGGCCTTGGTAGGGTTGCGCCAAATCCTTCTGTTGGCTGTATTCTTGTAAAAGATTCGATCATAATTGGACGCGGTGTAACGGCTGATGGTGGTCGGCCTCACGCAGAAACGATTGCGATTGCCGAGGCAGGTTCAAAGACTAAAGGCGCAACAGCCTATGTCACGTTAGAGCCATGCGCTCATGACGGGGAAACACCGCCATGCGCTGATGCACTAATAGACGCCAGTATATCGCGCCTAGTTGTAGCAGTTCTTGACAGTGATCACCGTGTTAATGGCAAAGGGATTAAACGAATTAAGGGTGCTGATATCCAAGTCACGTGTGGTGTGCTAGAAGCAGAAGCAAAAAAGCTCAATGAAGGCTTTTTTCTTAGCAAAAACGAACAGAGGCCACTTGTAACGCTTAAAATGGCGACCTCAATAGATGGTAATATTGCTCTAAAAAGTGGGGAAAGCCACTGGATAACAGGCCCATTATCACGGCGCTATGGCCATATGATGCGGGCACGCCATGATGCGATTTTGGTTGGTGTTAATACTGTTCTACGGGATAATCCAAGCTTGACATGTCGAATAAATGGATTAGAGGCGCTGTCACCCCAAAGAATTATCTTGGATACGCAGCTCAGGACACCGCTTGATAGTATACTTGTGCAAACCGCCAACCAAGTTTCGACATCAATCTATACACAATCAAATGATAAAATCCGTATTGCTCGCTATCAAGCATATGGTGTTCATGTCATAAATCTTCGTGATATTAAAGACTTGCGAGTATTTTTATCCAGCTTAGCAGCAAAGGGTATCACACGGCTACTAGTTGAAGGGGGTGCAAAAATGCATACCGCTTTTTTGAATGCTGAGCTTGTTGATGAGATTGCACACTTTAAGGCGGATTGTTTGATTGGTGCAGACGGCAAAACTGTTGTTAGTGATTTGTCAATTCAAGCGATGACTGATATGAAACGCTTTAATTTGTCATCTGTGCGCCGTTTCGGTTCAGATATCCTTGCATCCTACACGAAGTCGGAGTAGTCATCCCCTATGTTTACAGGAATTATAACAGATGTTGGCGTCGTGAGTGCCTTGGAAATGCAAGGTGATCTGCGTATTGTCATCGACACCATGTTCGATGTTCATGATATTGAAATTGGTGCTTCTATCGCCTGCGCGGGCGTGTGCTTAACTGCTGTTGATAAAGGATTGGACGACGGGCAAAATTGGTTTGCTGCCGATGTTTCTGCTGAAACCGTCCAAGTATCAAACTTTAGTGATTTATCGGCTGGTAGTTTGCTTAACCTAGAACGGTCCTTGAAAATGGGCGATGAAATGGGTGGTCACATTGTGACTGGCCATGTTGATTGTGTAGGAATAATCAAGTCGATGGAACCGTTTGGTGACAGTGTTTGTATGACTTTGGATATGCCGAAAGACTATGGTCGCTTTGTTGCTGCCAAAGGCAGCATTACTTTAAATGGGACCTCGTTAACTGTTAACAGTGTATTAGATGATCGTGATGGCACTCAATTTACAATTAATTTAATTCCGCACACACAGGATGTAACAAGCTTTCGCACAGCAAAGGCTGGGGACAAGATCAATATAGAAATTGATATATTAGCGCGTTACGTATCGCGACTAGCAGAAGGATAATAGTGTGTCTCAGGACTTTCTATCCCCCATTGAAGAAATCATAGAAGACGCCCGAAATGGTAAAATGTACATTTTGGTGGATGACGAAGATCGCGAAAATGAAGGTGATTTGATCATACCTGCACAAATGGCAACACCTGACGCGGTAAATTTTATGGCAAAACACGGGCGCGGCTTGATTTGCTTGACGATGACTGATGATCGTGTGCGTGAATTGGGCTTACCCTTAATGAGCCAAGCTAATTCAGGCCGCCATAAAACGGCCTTTACCGTCAGTATCGAAGCCCGTGAAGGTGTGACTACAGGCATATCTGCTGGTGACCGTGCTAAAACAATCAATGTGGCGATTGATCCAAACAAAGGCGCGACTGATATTGCAACACCAGGTCATGTTTTCCCACTTGCCGCACGAGATGGCGGTGTGCTTGTACGCGCAGGGCACACCGAAGCGTCTGTTGATATTTCAAAGCTTGCGGGCTTGAATGCATCGGCTGTGATTTGCGAAATAATGAATGACGATGGCACTATGGCCCGTATGGATGATTTGATTCCGTTTGCACAACTACATGGCCTAAAAGTCGGAACAATTCGTGATTTAATTGCCTATCGTTTGCGCCATGACCATGTGATTGAACGAGCGGTTGAAACCGATTTTGTACGCGAGAGTGGTCATATATGGCATTCGGTAGCGTATCAATCGCTTGCGGATCACTCAGAAGCGGTTGCACTGATTTACGGTGATCCAGCGCAAGGGGATAAATGCTTGGTGCGTATGCATGTTCATAATCCGTTTGAAGACCTGTACGGTGAGAAAACCCAAAGATCAGGGCAGCTTGCGCGGGCTATGGAAGTTATAGAAGAAGAAGGTCGCGGTGTTGTC
>JABABO010000351.1 GCA_014238195.1 Kordiimonadaceae bacterium
AAAAGCGAGACCAATGAATAATGATTTCATTATTTATTGATAAGTCGAACCGACACAAATACTTATAGCCAAATAAGGTGATCAAAATTTACTGCAATTGGCTATTGGTGAATATTGACCTATTGTGATGGGCCAGACATATAAAAGCAGCGCGAAGCCTATAGCCCGCGCTGCCCGTCGCCATAGATTTATCCAAGCTTAGAAGGTATAGTTTACTTCCAAGCCATAAGTACGTGGCTCTAGCACATGAACGCTGCGGAAGCGGCCAACAAGTGGGCCATCTTGACCAATGCGGGTGACATCTTCGCTATCAAAGACATTTTTCATGAACAGTTTGGCGGACCAATTACCCTCAATAGGGCGGTAGGTTAAAGAGGCATCACCTTGGCCCCAAGCACCGATTTCATCAGACGGTTTGTTGAACTCATTGGCGAAATATTTATCCTGCCAAATATAATCAACACGGGCGACAAGTTCGTGCGCACTGCCCGCATCCCATGTGTAATCAGCCCCAATTTTAAAGGAAAAATTCGGGGAATTGCGCAGCGTGTTGCCTGATACATTTTGCAAAATATTATTGCCGCCATCGCGCTGTGGATTACCGTTTGCATCTAATTCCAACACGACGCCTGGGGAAATTGCGTCGGGATCGCCTGAATCAGATGTTATAAGGTCTGAAATAGTGACATCAAGGTACGAGGCATTAAAATCGACAACGAAACGCTCGCTCGCCGCCCATAGGAATTCAGCTTCCAAGCCTTTAACTGTCGCATCACCGTTTACAGTGACAATGGCAACATCACGAAGGCCACTAATCTGAAGGTCTTCATAATCATAGTAGAAAGCATTGAGGTTTACACGCAAGCGATCATTCATCAGGCTACTTTTGCTGCCAAATTCAATGGTGTTTAAATATTCGGGCTTAAATCTTTCATCGTCCCCTTCTTGGCTGCTTGGGTTAAGGCCACCGGCTTTATACCCCCGTGACGCAACGGCATAGATCAGCGTATCTTCATTTATGCGATGATCAAGGGCGACTTTACCTGTAAGAACCTGCCAAGAATCTTCGGAGTTTTGATATTCAGGCGAGCTCAGAAAAACTGTACGTGTACTGATCCCTTTTGTATCTTCTGTGTACCGAACCCCGACAGTTAACCGTGTCGCATCACTTAGATCTAAATAGGCTTCACCGAACGCTGCTTTAGATTTAGACGTCACCACTGGCGAATCAAATGCAATAAATTCCTGTTCGGCTGGACGGCCCAGTGTTTCAACGAAGCTTGACAGTGTGGGATGACTAAACCGAACGAGCGTGCTGCCTTCAAGATCAAAATAATATAACCCAGCAAGGAAGTTGACGGCACCATCATACTGTGTTGCAACACGAAATTCCTGCGAGAATTGCTCAGATTTGCGTAAATCGCGGCGACCAGAGAGAATTTCATCTGTGGTCACTTCATTTTCAAAATCTGCGCGGTACGTAATGGGCTGGCTTAAACGCTGATTACTAGCAAAACGGTCAAAGTCTTGCAGAATGTCAGATTCAATATCATGATACCCTGTTAAAGATGTAATCTGAAGATCACCTAAGTCATAATTTAGCTCAAGGGATGCAAAAATTTCTTCGACTTGAAAACGGGGCTCCATATCGACATTGACCGTGCGGTAGTCATTGGGATTGTTGGCATCTGAAAAATAATCACCACCTGGCAACAGGCTATTAATGTCAAACCCATACCAAACTGAACTACTGACATCGGGTGTGCCAAAGTCAATTGCAAGCGGTGAACAGCCATATGTAGCGTCTTTTGCGCATGTTCCTTTGGTTTCACTGGCGCGGTTGCTATCCTCCTTTAAATAGCTAAGAACCAAATCAGCCGTAAAATTCTCGCTCAAATCAAATGACGTTGAACTACGAAGTGCATACTGATCACGTCCATCAATATCATTTCCTGAATAGATGTTGGTGTTATAGCCATCGCGTTTTAAATAAACCCCAGCAAAACGCTGGCGTACATTGTTGCCTAGTGGAATATTTAGCGCGCCTTTTAGTTTAATACCGTCATAATTAGCAAGCTGAACGTTGGCATAACCGCCAAATTCATCAGTCGCTTTTTTCGTTATTAAATTCAATACGCCGCCCGTTGTGTTACGACCATACAGCGTGCCTTGCGGCCCCCGCAAAACTTCTGCACGTTCCAGATCAAAATATTCAGTACTGCGTAGGGCGGGTGACAATAAATATACACCGTTTATATGGTAGCCAATCCCGCTTTCTGCTGTACTTGAAATAGCGTTATTACCAATACCGCGCAATTGCAGGCGTGAGTTATCGTAAATAAAGTTCGGGACAGACATTTGTAGATCAGCCGCATCTTCAATGATCCGCTCACCCAGCGCATCAGCGGAAAACGCCGATACAGCGATGGGAACATCCTGCAAGGATTGTTCTTTTTTCTGTGCGGTGACAATGATTTCTTCTAGGCCGAAGCTATCTTCTTCGTTTGCATCCTGTGCCAATGTCACCGATGATGCTGCCATTACGGCTAGTGCAAAAATGCTGCTGTATGTGCTAGATTTGGCATAGTGTATTGATTTACGCATAATTCTTTCCTCCCAATTATTGAACGCATATTAATCACGGCGTGCGTATTTTTGTAAGGGTGTAGGTTTCCGCGCACGCTTCTTATTGACCATATGTCAATTAAATATAATATAATCCAGTAAGTCAACAATAATTTAGCCATTATTGTAATTTTATATAATAATGCATTTTTTATGATGCAAATTTGCAATTTTAGTCAATTGAAGTTTTTGGCGGCCTAAAGAATCAGCCACTAAAATAAGCGACTGATTCTTTAGGACCGTACAATGGTTTCGATTATTTCAATGCAGTTAAAGATAGTTCAGACCCTGGCTTAAATTCAGTGAAGGCCAGCAAATTGCCGTCCAGATCGCGCACATAAAATGATCGGATTTCATTTGCCCTTATGATATTCGTTTCGGGTTTAATCCCTGCGGCTTGGATGCGCGCAAAATCAGCAGCAATATCGGTTGTTTCAAAAACAATAGAATTATAGCCAAGTTGGTTAATATTTTTGTTGCCCTGACTTTGTTGGGTTTTTGGCGTTGAAAATTGCCAAAATTCAAGATTATAATAATCGCTAATGCGGAACCAGGCGCCATTTAAAACAGCGCCTTCAATGCCAGCGACTTGGCCAAAGGTTGGACCACCTAAATTATCAACGCGCCGAAACGATTTATAGCCCAAAAGTTTTTCGTAAAAAGCAAGGGTTTTAGTGAGATCGGGCGTTGCAATAGCAACATGACCTAACCAAACATCACCGTTTATTTTAGGCTTTGGTGCATGTTCCAGTTCTAACATTACCCCATCGGGATCGCGTAAATATCCATACATAAAACCCACACCGCGCATATCAACCATGGCCTCGGTGCTGCTTTGCCAAGTCGCACCATGGGCTATCATATTTGCGTCAAGCGGTTTTGCTTTTGGGGCCATAAAACAAATATGTGTAATGCCAGGGCCTTGAACAGGCATGACATGACCGCCGCGGGCCTGTTGAACATCGCCATAGGACATAAGCTTTAAGAAGCTATTTGGCCCCTGTAGCATGGTCGCAGTCCCTTTATCACCCAGTGCACCAAGGGCTGGCATGCCTTTAGGTGTTGCCGCGTCAAAATCTTTTATGGGCGATAAAAAAGTAGTTTTCTCATAAAATTCGCGGCTCTTAGTGATATCACTGACTGTGATCCCAACATGATTAACACCGATAATATGGCTCATTCGTCCTTGCATTAAGGGGTCTGGGTTTTTGATATGGTGCCTACCTGGTATGTGACGGGGGGCATCACTTGCATCCCCTGCAATAGCATAAGAACCAACTATAATGCTTATGCCTAAAACGCTTAAAATCTTTTGTATGAAAGTGTTCATTTTTTGCTCCTATAACTCTTGATTATTTTGGTGATTTTATTTTAAACGAGAGCAAAACATTACCAGGCTGGAGACCCCATTTATCGTATCCTGATGTTATATAAAGCCTGTCACCCAAAATCACGGGCCCATCGGAATCGAACGACCCACCAAAAGCATCAACACCGTGTATGTCACCAAATTTGATAAAGCTATTGAACGACCATAAAATTCGGCCTGTTTCAGCGTCAAAAGCCCGCATGACCCCATCCAGCCCGCCAGAAAACACCACACCAGGGATCACAGTTGCTGCAGCCGATAAACCTGGGGAGCAACGCCATTTAGCATCGCCGCAGTTGTCAGGTGTTAGTGTGCTCCAGATCGCTTCACCCGTGTTGATTTCCACTGCATGAAGCCCTGATTTCGCAGGTTTATGAGCATCGCGTTGATAGACTGATGTATCGGAAATAGGCACATATAAACGTTTTTGATCCGTTGCCATGCCCCAGTGCACACCCCCCATAATACCGCCGCGCCCAACTTGCTTTTGCCACAACATCTGACCAGCATTATCAGGATCAAACGCATAAACACGGCCTGATTTTTGCCCGGCTACAATAATTTCGCGGCCATCCGCATCAACCGTCAAAATTGGCGGGGCGCCAAAATCAAAATCAGGGCCAGGGTTTTCGGGGCAGTTCGCTTGGCTCGCCCGTCCGCAAGAAGCATTCCAAGCATCATCCAGGGTGACTTGCTGCACCCATTCTCTCGCCCCCGTTTGTAATGAAAGTGCAATGATGGCATCACTTGTTTGTGTTACAGGGCGGCTATAGTTTTCGCCCGTTCCAACGTATAATAATCCACGCTTTGTATCAATGGTTGGGCTAGACCATATCGGTGCACCCGATGGCCCATATCTTGGGATACCTATTTTATTTTCGCCTACCAAAGCTGGTTTATCTGTGGTGTAGGCTGTCCATTTCACACGGCCTGTTACTTTATCCACTGCGACGACCGCGCCGCGAAATGTACAGCATTGATAGCTTTCATTAGCAGCAAGAACAATTTCCAGCGACGACACAGGGAAATAAACCGTATCTTCGTGTAAAATCGGTGACCCCGTTATTGTGCTGGCAGGATGTGGAACAGCCTTAAAGGACCATAGTATTTCTTGCGCCCTGACATCAAAACCATAAATATTACCGCTTAGATCACCAAAATATAGACGAGCCGCATTGCCATACTCGTCCACATCGGCGGTGATGGCAATGCGCACTTCTGCTTCAACAGGGAATTGCCAATTTAAGCAACCGTGTTGTGCATCAATTGCTTTAATAGAGGCATCCGCACCCCCCATATAAATGGTATCGCCGTAAATTGCGGGCTGTGAACGAGCCCGTGCGACATTAGGGACCGCGAATATCCAATCCAGTTCTAACTGACTAACATTATCTTTAGTAATTGTCGTATTTGTGATCATACGTTCGTTCGTTAAGCCAAAGCCCCAATTGCTGGTGTTGCCAACAGGTAACTTATTTTGATTAGAAACAGACTCTGCTGGTTTTAATAGACGATTATTACAATAGTAACTATCATCAAGGGCTACTAATGGCACTTTCCCTAAGAATTTTGCGATTTCCATGCGTTGACTAGGGCTTAAATGTGCGGCTTGTGACTGCATGATACCGTCGGTAAGGGCAGCTTCTATAGCGTCAACACTTAGTTTCTTTAAAGCAGCTTTTGTAGGGGCCTCTTCAACTGAACCATTATGGCACGTAGCGCAATTTTCTTGATAAAACTTATAGCCAAGCGTCAACACATCTTCGGCCTTCACCCGCATTGACACGGTAAATAAGGTGCAACAAAGCACCAGCCCACCTAGCTGTGCAGCATGCTTAAAGTGTCTGTATATTCTATCATTTGCCCACATAACCTGCCCCTTATTTGCTCCATATACTGCAAAGATAGGCATTTATTATACTTATAGTCAATAAAAATATAACACTTCGCTTCTATGAATGCTGAGCGCGGTACTTAATGCTAATTAAGACCAGTTAGTCGTGACCCATGATCAGATTATTTTCAAGAAATTGAACCCATAGGGGATGAGAATAGCGATCATAAGCCTTCATCGCGGTGATCATTTGATGGCGTAGGTCCGTGTTTATCATTTCGTCTGGTAAAAGCGGATCAGCATTAATTTGGCGGATAGCATATTCACCGACTAGGAACGATTCTCGCATGGCTGCTGTTTGATCAAGCTGATTAAGGCGGTTTTGGCTGTGGGTAAGCACATTAATCACTCGGCGGTATTGTTTTTCGGTTACACAGCGCGGCCACAGTGTAAGGGGGTTATGCTGCGGGGTAAGCAGCGCTTTATCCATTTTTAATAAGATGGCGTCTGGTTCTAAGCCAAGCTCGACTAGTCGCTCATACGTATCACGAAGCGGGGCTATAAAATTATTAGGTCGGCACCAAAGACCTGCGACAAGTTTCTTAAAACCCATCAGATGAAAGGCTCTGTCGCGCATCCGAACAGTGGGTTTATGTGAACGTCCTAGGTGGGCAATATGTAAACAAAGCCAATCTCCTTGCCACGGACCAATGCGGTTTTGTATGGTGCGCCATCCCGCCGCTGTTCTTTGCAGAAAAATGCCCTCTTTACCTATTGAATACATACCACGTTGATGATTATCCAATATCCTTTGCTTGGTTAGTCGTCCAGCTTCCACACGGATCGTTGAAGAATCATGCCCAAATAAATCCCCCCATTTGATCAATTGCTTTATTTCAATATTGCGTAGATTTGGCTGGCTTAAAAGCGATAGAATTAAGCGCTTTGCCGTTGGGCGGCACCGTAAGAGGTCTGCTAAAATTGCATGATCTTTAGCGCTTTCCTTTGTGGACATAATGATCCTTCAGGCGTGGGTTCACATATAAAAATTTATTGACCGAGTTCCTCTGTTAAAGCCGAATGAAATCTTACAATACCACTTTCATACAAACCAAAATTCAAATATTTATTAGCACCGCTTGCTAAACCGCGCTGGGCAGAAAGAACGACAGCTTGGTCTTCCACAGCCCCTGCGCGGGCAAACTCTTGACCTGTAATGACAGCGTCCAGTGCTGCTGCGTCTAACGAATCGGGTGCCAGCAAAAATGTATGTTGGCGGGTGAGTTCTAAGCCCAAGGGTTCTAAAATAACCACCAGCATACAATCGGGGAAGGTTGATATAATGACATTGGGAAAAAGATGATATACAAGCGTCAACCGACCATTTGTGGACCAATTTTCTAGGGGTTTATTACGCAAGCCTTCAATCGCTTGATAGGGAAAGGATACCCGCGTGTTTTGCCCAAACGCTTCCACTATATTCAAATTATCATACTGTACAGGAAAAAATGTCTGATTATGTGTTGTGCGAATATGATAGCCTTCTAACGTGCTTTCAAGGTGCAGTTTCCAATTGGCCGCTATTTCTGATGTTTCGGTTCGTATGACACTATAGCCATCTGGCACGATCGCTGATAGATCACTCAGAATTTCGGTGTTTTGTTGGTCAGCTTCTTGATTAACTAAAATCAAATTATCTTTTTCCGCACATGCTACTGGAACCAGTCCTTGTTTTTTCTTCTCAAGATTTGGAAATCCATTTAAATGGGGCACACCGCGCAAAGTGCCATCTAACCCATAAGACCAGCCATGATATGGGCAGACGAACATTTTACTGCATCCTTGCCCGTCTGCTACCTGTACGCCGCGGTGGCGGCAGGCATTGCGAAATGCTCGCACCTTGCCATCACTGCCGCGTACAACAACAAGCGGAACCCCTGCAACATCGCGTGCGATAAATTCACCCGCCAGTTTAAGCGCGTTTGAAGGGCAAAACACAATCCACTTGCTGCGCATGAGTGCGACTTCTGCTTTTAAGCGTTCTGGGTTTTGATAATTTATCGTAGGTTCTTGCCATGTCTGCTCACCCATATCTGTTGATTTTTGATCAATATGGTCAAAAACCCGCTGAATAAGGTCTTTGTCTGACATTAATGCCTGCGAGTGTTGGTTTTCTGCGATTTCAGAGAAGTCTGTATCGGGCATGGCGATGTTCTTTCTTCTTGATGAACCATATATAACATAAATATATGAAAAATGAAATAAGTTGTTATAAATAATTGACCAAAGTTTTATAACCAGATGACATGATCAAAATTCGTAGCATTTTTCTATAAGCGGAAAATCAGGCTTTTACAAAACCTTGGCTTAAAAGCTCTTCAGCAATTTGCACAGCATTCAGGGCGGCCCCTTTGCGTAAATTATCAGATACGCACCATAAATTTATGCCATTCTTAACAGTCGTATCACGGCGGATGCGGCTGATGTATGTGGCAAAATCCCCAACGCATTCAATAGGGGTGATATACCCACCATCCTCGCGCTTATCGACCACCAAAATACCAGGTGCAGCCCGCAGCAGGTTACGGGCCTCGCCCTCGCTCAAAGGATTTTCAAAGGCGATATTGATACTTTCTGAATGACCAACAAACACAGGCACACGCACGCATGTCGCGGTCATCTGAATGTCGGGGTCTAAGATTTTGGCGGTCTCAACAACCATCTTCCATTCTTCTTTTGTCGAACCATCATCCATAAACACATCAATATGGGGGATAACATTATAGGCAATTTGCTTGGTGAATTTATCCTTGACGATTTGATCATTAACCAAAATCGCCCGTGTTTGACTGAATAATTCATCCATACCCGCAGCCCCAGCGCCTGAAACCGATTGATAGGTGCTCACAACAACCCGTTTGATTTTAGCCGCATCATGCAGGGGTTTAAGTGCAACGACCATCTGTGCGGTCGAACAATTTGGATTGGCAATGATATTGCGTTTAACGTAGCCCTTGACAGCCTGTGGATTAACCTCTGGCACTATAAGCGGAACATCTGGGTCCATACGGTATAAGCTACTATTATCAATCACAATGGCCCCTGCTTTAGCCGCCAATGGTGCATAATTCTTTGTCGCTGATGATCCCACAGCAAATAAGGCAATATCAATTCCAGAAAAATCAAAAGTGTCTAGGGCTGAAATCTTCAGCTCCCGATCCTTATATGTCACCGTGTTACCGATAGAGCGACGACTGGCAATCGCAGTAATTTCAGTCGCGGGAAAATTACGCTCAGCTAGGATATTTAACATTTCACGGCCAACATTACCAGTAGCACCAACAACGGCGACACGTAGACCCATTTGAACTCTCCTATGGGATTAGAGGGATTATTGTTATAGCAATACTTAAGGCTATGCCTTTTGTACAGGGGACAGACTATGAAACAAGTTAGTTTTTCTCCAACTCAGCTAAGATTGCATCACCCATACCGCGCGTATTAACCTTTGTGCAGCCTTCATCCATAATGTCACCTGTGCGAATGCCATTCTTAAGTACAGTGGAAACGGCATTTTCAATGCGTTCCGCCATGTCCTTCATGCCAAGACTGTAACGAAACGCCATTGCTAAGGATAAAACTGTTGCTATAGGGTTGGCAATCCCTTTGCCTGCTATATCTGGGGCGGACCCATGGATTGGCTCATAAAGGCCCGGCCCATCACCAGAAAGCGATGCAGAAGGCAACATGCCCAGCGAACCTGTCAGCATGGCAGCCGCGTCTGACAATAAATCACCAAACAAATTATCTGTTAAGATGACATCAAATTGTTTGGGCTGCTTGACAAGCTGCATGGCGCAGTTATCAGCATACATATGATCAAGCGCCACATCAGGGTAATCACTTGCTTGTAAGGCTGTCACAACTTCGCGCCACAGAACGCCAGATTCCATCACATTGGCTTTTTCGACGCTGGTCACACGGTTATCCCGCTTGCGGGCCATTTCAAACGCAACGCGGGCCACGCGCTCAATCTCCCAATCAGTATATCGCTGGGTATTATAGCCAACACGACTGCCATCTGCTAGTGTATCAATCCCCCTTGGCTGGCCAAAATAAACGCCGCCCATCAGCTCACGTACGAACAAAATATCCAAGCCTTCAATAAATTCACGTTTCAGGCTTGACGCATCAGCCATGGCAGGAAAGCAAACAGCACTGCGCAGGTTTGCAAAAGCATTAAGGCCTTGCCGCAAGTTCAAAAGACCTTGCTCAGGGCGTTTGTCATAGTCTGTTTTACCGTCCCATTTCGGGCCACCTATCGCCCCAAACAAAACAGCATTTGCCGCGATTGCTTGATCCAGTGTGGCATCAGTTAAAGGTTCCCCATGCACATCATAACTGGCACCCCCTACAAGACCATCGGTGACCGTGATGACTTCGCCTGTAGTCGCTATAACATAATCCAATACGCGGCGCGCTTCAGCGATGATTTCAGGGCCAATGCCATCGCCTGCTAGAATAAAAACTGATTTTGTCATGTCATAAATCCATACTTAAAAGGTAAGGGACCAAGTTTTATATATCGCGGTATAACCAGGGCTGTGCAGCTTTTTGTTTTTCTTCAAATGCCGTAATTGCTGCTTCGCTTTGCAGCGTTTGAGCAATTTCATCAAGGCCATTGACCATCATATGTTTATGCACGGGATTATAGTCAAAATGGATATTGCGCCCCTCCGCGCTGGTGACGCTTTGATCTTCAAGATCAACAGTGATGGTACAGCCCACTTGTGCTTCCCTCATCAAACTATCAACATCTTTCTGTGGAAGCACTACAGTTAATATCCCATTTTTCACACAGTTGGAAGCAAATATATCCGCAAAACTCGTACCGATCAGACATCGGATGCCAAGGTCGGCAATCCCCCACGGCGCATGTTCGCGCGATGATCCGCAGCCAAAATTATCGCCGACAACCATGATAGATGCCCCTTTGCCGTGCCCAAAATCAAAGGGGCTATCGTTCTTGGTGTCACCTTCATCCGTATACCGCAAACTTTCAAAAGCGTGCACACCAAGACCTGTCCGCTTAATGGTTTTTAGGTGTTGGCTTGGCATGATAATATCCGTATCGATATTGACTTGCGGCAAACCAATCGCTTTGGAAGTGACATGTGTAAAAGCATCCATGATTATGCCCCTATTGATGAATTTGCATTAAAAGTGCGCACATCAACAAAATGACCTGCAATACCTGCAGCAGCGGCCATTGCTGGACTAACAAGATGCGTGCGGGCGCGGTCACCTTGCCGACCTACAAAATTTCGGTTGCTGGTGGACGCGACCCGCTCTTCGGGCCCTGCCACATCAGGGTTCATGCCAAGGCACATGGAACACCCTGGTTCACGCCACTGAAACCCAGCCGCCAAGAATATTTTATCAAGGCCTTCTGCTTCCGCCTGTGCTTTCACAAGACCAGAACCTGGGACCACAATCGCTTCAATAATATGATCGGCCTTTTGAAAGCCATCAACAACACTAGCCGCTTCGCGCAAGTCTTCAATTCGGCTGTTGGTGCAGCTACCAATAAACACACGGTCTATTTTAGTCCCAATAATAGCGTTACCTGATTTCAGCCCCATATAATCCAGCGCAGTTTTCGCAGTGGCCTGCTTGTTACCTTTAAAGCTATCCAGTGACGGGATCGTATCGGTGATGGCGATCACATCTTCGGGACTGGTTCCCCATGTGATCTGCGGGGCAATATCCGATGCGTCTAAAGTCACTTCAATATCAAACAAAGCGTCCTCATCACTGGGTAAGGTTTGCCAATAAGCAACGGCTTTGTCCCAATCATCGACTTTTGGGGCTAGAGGGCGGCCTTTGACATAATTATATGTGGTTTGATCGGGGGCAATTAGGCCAGCTCGCGCACCTGCTTCAATCGCCATATTGCAAACTGTCATACGGCCTTCCATGCTCAGCGCTTCAATCACAGGGCCAGAAAATTCCATCACACAGCCCGTACCGCCCCCCATACCAATCTTACCGATAATGGCCAGGACAATATCTTTAGCACTGCAGCCGAGGGGCATTTCACCGTTCACAGTCACGCGCATGTTTTTTGCTTTTTTAAGGACAAGCGTTTGTGTCGCCATTGTGTGCTCCACTTCGCTGGTGCCTATCCCAAACCCCCAAGCACCGAAGGCACCGTGGGTTGCACTATGACTATCCCCACATACAAGCGTCACCCCAGGCAGTGTAAAGCCTTGCTCAGGGCCAATGACATGCACAATGCCTTGGCGTTTATCGCCCATAGGAAAATATTCTAAGCCGTGTTCAGCTACATTTGCTGTCAGTGCGGCAAGCTGTGCCGCTGACATTGGGTCAGGGTTTTCTTCATGAATGTTTTTGGTGGGGATATTATGGTCAGGAACTGCCATAATGGCATCACGGCGGCGCAGCCTGCGACCCGCTAACTTAAGGCCTTCAAAAGCTTGTGGGCTGGTAACTTCATGCACAAGGTGGCGGTCAATATATATCAAACCAATATCGTCACCGCGATCTTCCACTAAGTGGCTATGCCATAATTTATCATAAAGTGTTTTTGCCATGCTATTCTCTCACTCATCTTTGCCATGGTTTATGTCGAAGCTGAGGGCTCTCACTGTATAAATCGAACACAAAAAAGGGGCCAGACTTGCATCATACCCCTGTTTCATATCTTTTTGACTGCCAATGAAATGATGCCAATGAAACGATGCCAGTGCAATGATAAGTATGCAGGGGCACAGTGTCTTAAACGTTTACTTCTTTTTGTGCCAATCTTGTTTTTCTGCGATACGCGCCGCTTTCCCTGTAAGCCCACGCAGATAGTATAACTTCGCACGGCGCACTTTACCACGGCGAATCACAGTAATCTTGTCAACAGCTGGACCATATAGCGGGAATACACGCTCAACACCTTCCCCGTAGGAAAGTTTCCGCACAGTGAAGTTCGAGCTAATGCCTTTATTGGCACGGGCAATACAAACCCCTTCAAATGCCTGTACGCGCTCGCGTGTACCTTCGCGCACTTTAACATCAACGCGCAGCGTGTCGCCGGCTGCAAATACTGGTAATTCTTTACCGTCAACAGCTTTGGCAATCTGTTCTTGTTCTAGCTTTGTGATGATATCCATCTCATCAATCCTTTTGTTTTTGTGCCAAAACATAGGTCGACCATAAATCAGGCCGGCGTATTCTGGTCAGTTCTTCTGACATTTTTAGCCGCCATTCGGCTATTTTTCCATGGTGCCCGCTTGAAAGCACCTCTGGAATTTCTAGCCCTTCCCAAACAGCGGGTCGGGTATAGTGCGGATACTCAAGCAGTCCGCTGGTAAAACTTTCTTCATTCAGCGTTTCTGCCGCACCCATCACACCAGGTAACAAACGAATAACGCTATCTAGCATGGCTATCGCTGCGGGTTCACCGCCCGATAACACAAAATCACCTAAGCTGATTTCTTCTACATCGCGGGCGCTTAGAACACGTTCATCAACGCCTTCAAACCGTCCGCATAAAATTGTCACACCACCAGCTTTCTGCCATCGTTTGGCTGTTTGCTGGGTAAACTGTCTGCCCCTTGGGGACATATACACTAAAGGCCAATCATCTTTTGCTTCACTAAGTGCCGCATCAATGGCATCCCCGAGTACATCCGCCCTAATCACCATACCCGCACCACCACCAGCGGGGGTATCATCTACGGAGCGGTGCTTATCGCGCGAAAAATCGCGAATGTCCAGCGTTTTTAGTGCCCATAATCCATCTTTTAAGCCTTTTCCAGCCAAGGACTGACCTAGCGGGCCTGGAAACATCTCAGGGAACAGGGTTAACAGCTGGGCTGTAAACTGTAATTTATCGCTTGGGGACTGCATAACTGCCCTTATTCATCACGCTCTGACACTTGGGTTTGTACCCAAAGGTCAATGTCTACAACAATGCGTCCTGCTTTGATATCGACGACAGGTACCAAGCTTTTGCGGAAAGGAATGAATGCATAGCGTCCAACTGTTTTTATCGGTTGATCGAGCACCACTTCCAGCAAGTCTTCAGCCCCGAAATTTTCCAATGTGCGCACGTGCCCAATGATCGTATCCTTGGTATCGTATACGGGCAGTCCGATCAAGTCAGCGACAAAATAATCATCCCCGTCCGCATCACCCACAAATGTATCGCGGTGCACATAAAGCCGTGCACCTTTTAGGGCCATAGCGTCTTCACGTGTTGTAATGCCCTTAATTTGCGCGATAAAACCATCTTTATCACGGCGAACCTTAGTCACAGAAATGACAGGACCATCCGCACCGCGCCGTAAGTCAACACAGGTAAATATATCATCCGT
>JABABO010000219.1 GCA_014238195.1 Kordiimonadaceae bacterium
CCTGTCTCAACGAAGGAACGATCTTTAGCGAGTTTGAAAGACCCTTGCTTGCGTCCTGCAAGACGTGCCGCCACACGCACGGGGTCACGAACCAAATAACTTGAGAGATCAATTAGAATGCGACCCGAATCCGTATCTTGAGCTATAACATCACCAGACCAAACAATTGACTTTGCAAAACTATTTTCAACAGACATTTGCTCATTAGGGTTGTCAGCCGAAGCGCGGTAATCATGGTTTTCAACAACGGCGTAAATTTTCCCCCCAGCAAGGCGAAAATGTATAATTTCAGCTTGTGTTGGAGCGCTGCGGTCCAACCCCATCGGGTTAGAGCCTAATCCAGCGGTCAGATAACTTGCTAGAAGGTAACGCCCACTCACACCAGTTTCAGATGCCTTAGGCAGTGCTGCCAAAACGCGGCCTTTGGATTTGTCAATATAAATATCAAACAAGCCAGCGCGGTGTTCTAGCCCTGCTATTTCGTCAAGAAAACCAGCAAAACTGGGGGTGCTTATCACCATGAAACCAAGGATAAACCCTATACTGATTCTCTGTATACAGCTTCTCAGCAACTTACCGATCATTTTGCTCTCCCAACTAATATATCCCTTACAACACTATGCTGATACTCGATATAACATTTCAGAGCAAACTACAAACCCCGATTACTACTTTTCTTGTCCCATACGTTATGGTCTATTGCCAGTCATATCCGTATAGGGTAGAGACAATCACATAGATTCAGTATTTAACCTTCAAGGCACCTACATTGGAAGCAACATCGTGTCAAAAAATCCTCCGCTAGCAGACCCTGAACAGTTAAACTATGTATTTATTGTCGCTTATGGTCGTTCTGGCTCGACACTTTTACAAGCTATACTGCAATCAATCGATGGATACCACATACGGGGTGAAAACAATAATTTGATTTTGCCATTGTATCATAGCGTGAGACGCTTAAAAACAGCACAGCATAAACATCAGCATCGCAACCCCTCGGAACCCAAAACCCCTTGGTACGGCTTAAACGATATGTCAGTTCATAATTATACCAGTGGATTAATTGATGTTTACAAACGCGAAGTCATTCAAGCACCTCAGGGGACACGTGTAGCCGGTTTTAAGGAAGTCCGCTATCATGATATGCCAGATTCTGATACTTTAGAGTTGTTCGCCTTCATGATAGAATATTTTCAAAATGCAAAATTTGTTTTTAATACCCGAAATTGGAAGTCCATCTCAAAATCGGCTTGGTGGTCAACTCTAAATCCTGAGCAGGTCAAGAAAAAAATCCAATCCTATGATGCCTTATACCAAAAGTTTGTGGAGGAAAACCCTAGCCGTGGGCATATTGTTTCGTTTGATGATTATGTGCGTGACCCAGCTGCTTTAAAGCCATTATTCGCATTCTTAGGGGAAAATTATGATGAAGAAGCCCTTGTGCAGGTCCTAGGCGAGCGCCTAACTCACTAGAGCCTTTCTTTATTAAAATATGGCAGATGGCTTATAAGCCGGGTTCTGTTTAGTACACCTAAGTGTACCTTGGTAATCATTCATCTAGACATGCTGTTACCAACATGTTCCAGCAACCACCCGGATAGTGACGCGTAAATCCATCTTTTGTGCAAGCACA
>JABABO010000114.1 GCA_014238195.1 Kordiimonadaceae bacterium
TTGTCTTCATTTCCGTCATAAGATACCCCTATGAATAAACCCATCCAAATAACTGTAACACCCAACCTTGCAGGCCAGCGCCTTGATAAACTATTAGCGGGGGAACTACCAGATATTTCACGTTCCCGTCTAAAGTCACTTATACAGGATGGGCATGTTAGTTGCGATAACAACAGCCTTATCAAAGGCCCCTCGCAAATTGTTAAACTAGGTGAAACCTACTGTGTGTATCAGCCTGAACCTGTTGAAGCGGTGCCTCAGGCTGAAAATATTCAGCTTGATATTACGTTCGAAGACGAACACTTAATCCTTGTAAATAAACCTGCTGGTATGGTTGTGCATCCTGCTGCTGGAAACCGCACTGGAACGCTGGTGAACGCCCTGTTGCATCACTGTCATGGGTCACTCAGCGGTATCGGCGGTGTGATACGCCCTGGCATTGTGCACCGCATTGATAAAGACACGAGCGGCCTATTAGTGATGGCTAAGCATGACAAAGCCCATGCTGGGTTATCCAAACAATTCGCAGATCATAGCATTCACCGTATTTATAGCGCCATTTGCAAAGGCCACCCCAATCCTAGCAAAGGCCGAATTGAGGGCAACATTGCCCGTTCAACCAAAGACCGAAAAAAAATGGCCGTCACTGATCGCAGTGGCAAATGGGCCGTTACGCATTATAAAACGCAAATATATTTTCACAAAGGTGCAACCCAGATTGCCAGTCATATAGAATGCAAGTTAGAAACTGGCCGCACGCATCAGGTTCGCGTGCATATGAACCATATCGGCCATCCGTTGGTCGGGGACCAAACTTATGGCAACGCAAACAAATATCCAAACAGTCTGAGTGCAGATCTACGCGGATTGCTTTCAAGCTTCCCAAGACAAGCTTTGCACGCCCGAGAACTTGGCTTTACGCACCCTATCACAGGCACTGATCATCATTTCATGGCCAAATTGCCCACTGATATGCAAGTATTATTAGACGGCTTAATGCCTTACTCTTGACAAGTCTATCTGTTATTCCCATCTCAAGACGTTCAAGTATACTCTCAGGCAAGTATACTTTCAGGCAAGTATACTTTCAGGCAAGTATACTCTCAGGCAGTCATAAAGAAAGCAACTTTAGACATAAGCCTAAAAGCGACAAAAGGGATAACAAAATGGTTAGCACTAGTAATTTACCAACACTGTCACCCGAGGGCAGCTTATCATCCTATTTGCAGGAAATTCGCAAATTTCCAATGTTGGAAGCGAATGAGGAATATATGCTTGCCAAGGCATGGGCCGACCGCGAAGACAGCGAAGCAGCCCACAAAATGGTTACATCCCACTTGCGCTTGGTTGCTAAAATTGCCATGGGATACCGTGGGTATGGCTTGCCTGTTGCTGACCTGATCGCCGAAGGTAACGTTGGCATGATGCAGGCGGTCAAAAAGTTTGATGCCGAAAAAGGCTTTCGCTTGGCCACGTACGCCATGTGGTGGATCCGAGCCGCCATTCAAGAATATATCTTACGGAGCTGGTCACTGGTTAAAATAGGCACCACTGCGGCACAGAAAAAACTGTTTTTCAACTTGCGCCGCCTAAAGGGCAAAATTTCTGCAGTGGAAGAAGGCGACCTACGGCCCGAAAATGTTACACATATTGCAACAGAACTAGATGTTTCTGAAGATGATGTTGTCAATATGAACCGCCGTATGACATCGCATGATCATTCTTTAAACGCCCCGTTAAAAGCCGATATGGAAGGGGAATGGCAGGACTGGCTGGTTGATGAAAACCCAGACCAAGAAACCGCACTCGCCGATGATGAAGAACTAGACCAACGCCGGGCCTTGCTTGTTAACGCGATGAGCGACCTTAATGAGCGGGAACAACATATCCTGAGCGAACGCAGGCTTGCAGACCCAGCTGTAACCCTAGAAGACCTGTCACGGCAATATGGTGTAAGCCGCGAACGCATTCGCCAAATTGAAGTCAGGGCCTTTGAAAAAGTGCAAGCTGCTATTCGTGATAAAGCTTTTTCCTCTGGCCTTGGCAACTTGGACACTCACTCCATTGCTCATGAAAATACATGAAAAAAGGAACCCCAAAGGGTCCCTTTAATCTAGTGTCAAAACACTAGGAGTACTCAGAACTGATTACACAAAACATTTTACTCGAAACGCTTACTCAGAACTCGGAACTCAAAACTGAATACTCTAAACTGTTCACTCAGAACAAAACTGACTTAGAATTTAGCTCGAATACCAACGGCATACCGTGCGCCGTTGTCACTGACTGATAGCATTTGATTTTCAAAACGACCGTGCTTACGAGTGTCCTGATTAGTGATATTTGTGCCTTCAAAGAAAACCGAAATATCGTCAGTCAGGTCATAGCTGCCGCTCAGGTCAATCTGATGATAGGCTTCAACGAAAATCGGATCGCCGCCCGTGCCGTTTGCCAGCGTCTGCATAAAGCCATCACGGTTATTGTAGGCAACACGAAATTGAATGCGGTCTTTTTCATAGAAAACAACAAGGTTCTGTGAATCGCCAAGGCCTTCAAGTGCAAATGTTGTTGACGTGTTGCCAGTGTCTAGCGTTGCAGCGCTATCAACAAACGTTAGGTTTGCTTGTATCCCAAGACCATCAAATGGTGCTGGTAAGCTGTCAAAGCTATGTTGCCAAGAAACTTCCAATCCCTTAACTTTTGCTGTTTCACCGTTACGCGGACGACGTACATTATAAGTAAAGCTGCCGCTTTCTAGGGCAAAAGTTTCCTGTTCAACAGTGCTAACAATAAAGTCATCGACAGTTTTATGGAAACCAGCGACCGATAGATAACTTGCATCACCATAATAATATTCAGCGGTTAGGTCCAAGTTGTCAGATTTAAAGGGCGATAGTAATGGATTACCACCATTGGCCTGTAAATTCCCAGGACGATTAACAGCAAAATTCACGCGCGGGGCCATATCTGTCATGGTAGGACGTGTTATTGTTCTTGAATAACTTGCCCGCAGGATCAATTCTTCTGTCATATCCAAACGAAAATTGGCGCTTGGCAGCAGGTCATTATAGGTATTGCTTTCCGTCACATCAATGACAGTATCTGAAAA
>JABABO010000040.1 GCA_014238195.1 Kordiimonadaceae bacterium
AATGCGCATATAAACGGGGCCTTTATGATCTAATATCGCTTCAAATGCCATCATAAATTCGTTCGCATCAGCAGGGCTGATCACGGTCACATTAGGGATTGCCCGCATTGTGGCAAAATCTTCCAGCATTTGTGCTGTTGCCCCATCTGGCCCGACATCTAGGCCCACATGACTGCAACACAGTTTCACATTCCTGTTCGCATAGGCGACAGCTGTGCGGAATTGTTCATGGGCACGCATACAGCCGAACGCCGCAAAAGTGCTTACAACTGGTATAAGCCCGGTTTCAGCAACACCCGCACTGGCAGCCATCATATTTTGTTCAGCAATCCCAAACTGCATCACCCGGTGTTTATATGCGTCTACCATTGGCTTAGCACCCGTGCCGCCTGCGACGTCTGCATCCAGTAAAACCCAGTCGCTACGCTGCTTAGCTTTGAAACATAAAATGCGCCCAAAAGCATCACGCACTGATATGTCTTCACCGATAGCCCAAAAATCAAGCGTTTTTTTGTTGTTCCTCATTTTGCAGCCTTTCCCAGTGCACGCATACTGTCCGCTAATTCTTTGTCGGTCATTGTAACACTGCCATGCCAGCGCAATACCCCTTCCATAAAGGAAACGCCTTTGCCTTTAATCGTGTTAGCCTGAATAAAGACGGGTTTATCTTTCATGGTTCTTGCCTCTTTTAAGGCTTCTTGAATTTGCCCAATATTGTGGCCATCAATTTCAATTGAATACCATCCAAACTGAGCCACTTTGCTGGCGACATGTCCCATATTCATTTGATCTTTAACCGCTGCGTCACCTTGCAATTTATTGGCATCATAAATCGCTGTAAGCGAACCAACATGGTGATGACCCGCTGCCATAATGGCTTCCCATGTATTGCCTTCCTGCATATCACCATCACCTAACAAAACATACGTGCGAAAATCTTCATTTTGGTAACGCGCCCCTAGGGCCATACCAAGGCCTTGGCTAAGCCCCATACCCAAAGACCCACTGGGCGCATCAACACCAGGAATATGAGCATCGGGATGCCCCTCCATGAACGAGCCAATCTTGCGCAATTGCAAGGCGTCTTCTAATTTGAAATATCCTACTTTAGCGAGGGCGACATAGTAGGCAGGACACGCATGGCCTTTTGACAAAATAAAGCGATCCCGATCATCCCAATTGGGATCATTCTTGTACCATTTCATCTCGTCAAAATACAGTACGGCTAGCAAATCAGCGATTGACAAGCAACCACCGGGATGACCAGAACGACCATTATAAATCGCTTGGATTGATTGCACACGAATATCATGTGCTATTGCCTCTAAGGTTTGAATGCTCAATGCATCTCTCCTGTCTTTTGAACATCACTTTTAAGCGATGAATTTTTCTAAGCTCTCATTATAAATAAGCTTTATATCATTGGCACTTATCTGCCTTGGGTTTTCTTTTACAAGTACTGTGTCACTGAGTGCTAATGCTGTCATTTCGTCGATATCGTTTTGTGTGAAAGTCATATCCCATTCGTTCATAAATGATGGGGCCATGAATAATAACTGTTTTTCTACGTTGGTCAGGAAATTGCTTTTCTTTAGGGATAAATCTTTGTCTAAAAAGTTATAGTTAAAGCGAATAGCTGGTTTAATGAACGGCAACAGCGAGAGCGCATGTCCAAAACCAGTTTTTGCAGCAAACGGTACCGCTAATGTATGCATAATCCCCGTTCGACCATTGTTGATCGCGAGCCCTGCCATTGCCGAGATTGTTGCCATATCCAAACAGTTTTCTACTGTGGGCTTATCGACATAAGACTGAAAGCAAGTGGCGTGACGCGACAAGGCATCTTTTAATAGTGCCCGATTGAAAGGGTTGGTTTCATAGCAATTTATTAGGGTTTCATAAACATGTGTCCAAGCATCTAAGCCTGTTAAGTATCGCATCTTTTTACTTAATCCAAGGGCTGCTTCGCCAATCAATATCGCAAATTTTGGGGCTAGCCATGCACGCCGTATGCCTAGCTTTTTATTGCCCACGCGAACATGCCCATACATATTAACCTCTGAACCTGTGCCAAAAGTAGTCGGAATACAGATCAATGGCAATGCTGGCGATTTTAGTTCATGCAATTTTGAAAGCTCGAAAAAATCATCGGTATTATCAATAGCAGCCGCGATGACTTTAGCAGCATCTAGCACACTGCCACCACCAACGGCAATTATAGCCTCTATATTGTCTTTTCTGATGGCATCCACAGCCTCTTGCATTGGGCCGATGTCACACTCAACACCTAATATATGGATGTCAGACTTCATATCCTTAGCAAAACGCCTGAAAAAATCAGTTTTGCTGACACCCTGATCGGTTAGGATAATGCATTTACGAAATCCTTCGGTCTCCAATACTTGCCGCAGGCAATCTTTTGCTTGTTTAATGGTCTTTGTGCCAATGATTTTAGTGTCGCTATAAAAGCGCCAACGGCCTTGATTCAAATCTGAGAATAAGCGATGCATTATCTCACCGTTGCCATACAAATTGTTTCAGTAATACCTGGGCAATTTTGGGTGATTCTCATGCGGTAATCTGGAAAATTTTCATGAATCCAAATAGGTATTTCCGCCATATGTTCTGGCGAGTGATACATTGAAATTGACAAATCTGGCATAAAGCGTGAAATTGTCGCTGTTGCTCCTTTCAAAAGATCAAGGTCTAAACCTTCAACATCCGACTTGATGATGTTCAATTTTTCAAGCTGATAGTCCCCTATGAAATCATCGATTGATGTCACATCGATGGTCACCAAACCAGCCCCGCCAACCCGTGAAGCCATTGTGTCTAAGTCCTGTTCCCAGCTGACTGTTTCACTTTTCAGGCCGACACCTTTTTTTACGGGTGTCACTTGGGCGACTGGCCCAAAATTCTTGATGTTTTCGCAAAGCTTTTGATGATTTTCCTGGCTTGGTTCTAAGGCATACACATGTCCCGACGTACCTGCTTTTTTGGCGAACCAATAGGCCGTATCGCCAAACCATGCGCCAACATCCAAAATCACATCGCCTTCTTTTGGCCCTGCAAACCCTGGTGATATATAATGCGGGGCTTTGAAAACACCCGTAATAGCTGCCGTAACTTCTGCATCAAATTCAACAGGTGTGTCACTTGGTAAGGGTTCACCTGCTGCAATTTCCCCCGTTATGGGAAGCTTGTCTTGGGGAATAGCATACAGATCATAAAACCCCATTCTTAATGCAAGAACAGATAAATAAAGTTGGCGCGAAGCTGCATCATCCCAAAGGCTGGCAGCCTTTTGAAAACGCTGTAAATTTTCATCCATATAAGATTTAAAATGAAATCCTGCCGCATCGGGCCACTCTAATTGCGCCTGAATATGTGCTAGCGGGTAAACTTTATGATCTGTGGCAATTATACCATCGGATACTAAAGCCTGATGGATTTCAGCTTGCCACAACGACCCATAGACTAAGGGTGTGCGGCCAATCAATGACTGGTTAGGCTTATAAATTGGCTTACCGCACAAATGGCCAGTGGCAAAATTATCCAGAAAATATAGGACTTTAGCGCCGCGTTTCTCTAATTCTTGAAACAGCAAGCGCCCACCTGAACCTGCGCCAAAGATAATGACCCCATCTTCGGCGCAAACGGCTTTCAAAATATAGTCCGTTGTATGGGTTATAT
>JABABO010000346.1 GCA_014238195.1 Kordiimonadaceae bacterium
ATCATGCCAAGATGATCAACAAAGGCCCAATATGGCCATCGGTGGTATACCACCAAAACAAAAATTAGCCCGAAAGCAAGTCACGGACATGTCCATGGCTGCATAAGGGTCTACTTTCGAAACCTCCTAAAAATGGGAGGATTACCACACCAGAGTCAGCACAAGACAATGGTTATGCGGGATCATCATGATTTGGATATTAGCTATAAGCGTATGTAGCTTTAGGCCTATATTTTTTTATTTCCCATAATATAAATTATCGGATTTTAAATGCCAGACCCATCCTAGCAAACTGACCGGCTCTCCTTAAATTAATTGATTAAATACTTGCTAAGGATAAATTATATGGACTAACCGCCGAAGCAATCACACACGGTTCTTTAACTAATGGATCCCTTCCTTTATCCACTGGAACGGCTTCTGGACGATCGTCTGGGCTATCCAAGGAAAGGAATAGCGTACAAAAATAACCGTGCCAATAGCCAGCAGCGCAAAGCCAGCTAAGTCGAACCATGGGCGTTCCCACCAATCACCGGATGTGAATATCTCGGCAACCTTGATGTAATCAATCCCAAAAATTCCACAGGCACAATCAACAGAGAGACGGAAAAACCGAGGCCTGTAACCGTTTGCTGAAACCTTTCGCGATTATCCCTATCTTTCTGTTCTAGAAAATCCGTCACTCGGGCAATATCATTATCGATCTCTGCTTGCAGCATATCAAGGTGCAAGCTTTGCCGCCAATGTTGATAATAGGCCATATGAAGCGATAAATGATTGACTTGGGAAAAACGATAATTGACCCTGAAATTATACAGCGCCAGCGTTAAGGATCGCGCCTGATCAACCATGGCAGTATTCGATGCACTCTGACGCAAATCAAAAAGCGAGGCCGCAGCGTTTACCAGATGGTCAAAAATAGATATTCCGCATAAGAAAAAAGGCTGATGGGCAGATAGGCGTTGCGATATTGGTCACGCAAAAAGCCATTAATATGGGTTTCCGATTTGCCCTTTAGGGCTGTCACTAAGACTGCGCTACCCTCCATAAAAATGCCGTGATCAATAGTGTTGCGCGGACTGAATACCGCGCCAGACGGTAGGTCCTCGCTCAACTCGTAATCACTGGTCTGCTTTTGCCCAAGCATTTGTAGCAAGCGAGAGACTTCGCCGCGCGGCAATGGCACCTCTTGATTTAGCTTTACTCCAGTGCAGGTAAATAGCTCTTTCGTGTTGCCAATCGGCATAAGCCCGCCTGCTGCCGCAGGGCTTGCCACGCCAAGAAACAACAGTCTTTCCACAAGATTAGGAAAGCTTGAGAAACAGATTTTGTCGTGTCCGTCTTGGGTCTCGGCCTTAGCCAGCCAGCCAATGTCCTGCGGTTTTCTAAAACGCCGCGCTAGCAAATTGATGCCTTCAACAATATGCGTGAGCTTGGGTAACGCCGCCTTTTTACCTAGCCTGCCAAAGCAGACAGAGGCAAGCACCAGCGTCACACCAGTACCCAGAAAAAGCACGCGCAGCTCAGTCAAATAAAAGGGCAACATTGTTTCCCCAGATGCTTCACTAGGTGCTTCACTAGGTGTTGTTTCATCAGTGCCCAACCTACGGGCAGCCTGCTGCCGCAATTTTGCATACAGACCAGAATTTATGCCGTTGCCCAAATTATTGATGGCGTCCCTTGCCTGTTGACTGAGTTCGAGCGGCGCAGCCCCAAACCAACCGCGACTCTCAGGCGCCGACACTTTACCCGCTGCGCTGGCCTGGCCGTTCAAAATATGAACCAAATGGCGGTGCAAATAGGTATTGTTGAAAAGCAATTCACCTTTTTGCCTAGTTCATTTGGCTTATCTGGCTCCTCTGGCTTGGTGGGTTCGGTCCATAAGGGATAATCCAGACGCGCTTTATCACGCAGCAGGGCGGGCGGCAGAATGGCTTTGTCGGCCCGGTCCCTCAGCTCTGACAGCTTTAGCTTCAGCGCTTGGGTAGCCATTGTTCAACATGGTCCTGCGGCTGCAATAGGGAAGACAAAAGGTGACGCTATGTTGGCTAACCTCATGGTGCAATGGGTCCGTGTTAGAATTTTTGGTTTGTTCAAGCATGGTATTTATCAAGTACCCCTTTTACTTGCCCCTTGCCAGCAAGTCTATCACTGACGCGCAGCCAGACAAAGCCAAATTTTAGCGCAAACGAAAAACACCACTGCCGTCACTATGGCAGTGGTGTTCTCCAGTATATCTGCAAGTATTTACGGCGATTGTCAAATTTTAATTGGTTTCTGAACCTGAAGCATTTTGACATGAACCTATACCGCCACCCTGAACACCCAATCGTCATAAATGAACCTATACCGTCATACATGAACACCCAATCGTCACCCTGAACTTGGTTCAGGGTCCATTCACCCTATGATGCAAACACAAGCCCAAACCACTATTGGATGCTGAACCAAGTTCAGCATGACAGGGCAAGGTAAACACTGTCATTCCAGCATAAGGGAGACCAAAGAGCGGGACTGTTTGTCATTTGGCTGGGTTTCTCTCCTTTTTGTCACTCATTAGCAAATAATTTTCTGAGCATGTTGATGATCAAGTTGCTGTGTTTGTTTTCTGTTAATCTTTGACTGTATTGACTTTTTAGTGGTCCTTTCGGCCATTTATTTTTTTTAAAATGGGTGACTTTGCCGCCTGTGACTTGGGCATCTGTCAGTTGATGGTCGTGCATCTGCCATCTGAGTTCAAAGCCTTCTTGTTCCATCAGGGTGATGACGGATTTGGAAACCGCATTTTTAAGCTTGCGGTCATAGGATACCAATTTGCGAACATCATTGACGAGGTCTGTTAGCTTGATCAGCGGCTGATTTGTTGCCAGCAGGTTAAAATGCCTTAATTGGTTGCGGATTTTGATTACCGACCTGTCACCCCACAATCCCAGACAGAATTGTTTATCATCGCTTTCCGGTAATTTTTTGAAATCAATATGACGTTTCAGCCAGCCGCTAATATCGTTGAAACTGACAGCCGCGTCATTTTGACGCCCATGATGCTCAGCCAGAAAATTCAGGGCTAGCCAGATATAAAGCTTGTCGCGCTCCCAAACCGGCAATAGCTGATCATGCGGGCAAGCAGGCGCATCAATATCTGATGCACAGCCATATGGTCGGTCAGCCTTACCTTACGGGCGAGCAACCGGTGTTCAGCAATGGTTTTAATCGCTTCACAATAGCTATCGAGATCAGACTGAGGTGGTCCTGTTTCTTTAGACAGTTTAGCAGCTTTATTAAGGTGTATCCTGTTGTTCATTATGGCATAGCCGAAAGCACTTTTTATAAATGGAAGGCCAAGTATGGTGGCCAAAATACGGTGATATGGAAGTATCAGACGCTAAAAAACTGAAGGCGTTAGAGGACGAGAACCGCCGTTTGAAGTCTTTGCTTGCCGATGCGCATTTGGATATTTCGATGCTCAAGGACATTAATTCAAAAAAGTGGTAACGCCTGCTGGCAAGCGAGAAGCAGTCACGCACCTTCAAAGGCATCACGAGGTGAGTGAACTTTGGGCGTGTAAACTATTGGATGCTGACCGATCTTTGGTGCGTTACAGATCAAAGCGCCCCAAAGATGAAGACGTTCGTCAGCGCCTACGTGTACTATCGAATGAACGCAAACGCTTTGGCTATCGCCGCCTGCATATTCTTCTGGAGCGCGAAGGTTTTCATTTGAACCACAAGAAGGTCAGGCGGTTATACCGCGAAGAAGGCCTAAGCGTCCGCAAACGGGGTGGTCGCAAGCGTGCGATTGGCACGCGTGCCCCTATCGCTGTGCCCTCACGGGTTAATGAACGCTGGTCGCTTGATTTTGTCAGTGACAGCTTTATGGAAGGGCGACGGTTTCGTATGCTGTGTGTTGTTGATGATTATAGCCGTGAATGTTTGGCGCTGATAGCGGACACATCGATCGGCGGGCACAGGCTTGCAAGGGAGCTGAGCACAGTCATCAAGCAGCGAGGCAAACCCCATACGATTGTCAGCGATAACGGTACAGAGATGACATCAAACGCAATCATGAAGTGGCAAGAGGAGACAAAAATTAACTGGCATTATAGCCAAATGCAGTGAATTTTGATCACCTTATTTGGCTATAAGTATTTGTGTCGGTTCGACTTATCAAT
>JABABO010000037.1 GCA_014238195.1 Kordiimonadaceae bacterium
GTCATAGTCGCCACTGGTGATCATATCTTTGCTAACAGTCCATGCTTTTTGGGCGGCTTCTATATCGCGGGTACGGTCCTGTGTTTCCCATGTAAATCCTTCGCCCATCACTTCCAAGCGAACCAGTTCTGGAAAGCGCTTAAAAAATTCTTTCTCGCCCGTTTTCCAATTGCCTTTAACATATTGTAAAACGGCGACATCATGCCCCCAGCCCAGTGCCCGTAGCAGTGTACCATAAGCGGCGGTTGATTTGCCTTTGCCATCCCCCGTATGCACCATCAACAAGCCGCGCTCAGATTTTTTTTTGTCCTTTACTTTTGCGCGTTGTTCCGCCTTCAATTGGACCATTTTTTCTTTGTGCTCTGTATTTATATCGGACATTTATAATATTCCCTTTATCTGTAGTGATTGATGATTTTCTTGTTGTGCTATTTGCAGCATAGCATCCATATCAAGTTGCACTTCCATTGCATCGGCTAAAGTGTTTAAGGCTTGTTCCACTTGGCACAGATACCTGCCAGCAATATGTTCACCGCCGCGAAACTGCGCTAAGTATTTCATGCGAAATATATCATCACTAAACAGTCCGTGTAAATAAACACCCGTCACTTGCCGATTTGGGGATGTTGCCCCCAAGCCTACACCCTGTTCGTCCAACAAAAAAGGCCGCGCTGTATCGGGGCCACTTGTCTCACCGATATGAATTTCATAACCGCTTAAAGTGCAGCCAAGCGCTGGCGAAGTGGCTTGTGTTTGTTTCACGTGCTTACTTGGCCGCATAACTGTTATAACATCTAAGTGATGCAAGCCTGTTTGTACCTTTGAGCTACTTTCAATGCCCTGTGGGTCTGATATTTTTTGCCCCAGCATTTGATAGCCCCCACAGATACCTAGTACGCGCCCGCCGCGGCGAATGTGGGCGCTTAGATCAATATCCCAGCCTTGGTTACGGAAAAATTCCAGATCAGCGAGTGTTGCTTTGGTACCAGGGATGAGCACGAGATCAGCGTGAACTGGTAATGTCTCGCCAGGCTTGATAAAGCGAACGTCAATGTCTGGTTCTGATATTAAAGGATCAAGATCATCAAAGTTAGAAATGCGCGACAACATCGGCACGGCGATCAGTATTGTTTTATCATGACCAGAGAACGCCTTATCAAGATCAACCGCATCTTCGGCGGGCAGTTGTCGCACAGCGCTGATGAAAGGGAGCACACCGTAGCTGGGCCAATGGGTCATAGTGGTCATGGTCGTAAGTGCTTCATCAAACAAAGTAACATCACCGCGAAATTTGTTGATAACATAGCCTTTGATCAAGTCGCGCTCGGCAGTTTCTAGGACTTGATGCGTACCAACAATTGATGCAATAACGCCGCCGCGATCAATGTCACCGATCAGTATAACAGGGGTTTTGGTGGCGAGAGCAAAGCCCATATTGGCAATATCGCTGTTGCGTAAATTTACTTCGGCGGGACTGCCAGCCCCTTCAACAACGACAATATCGGTATTTTTTTTTAAACGAGCAAAGCTTTCGATTACTTTGGCCAGAAGTTCTGGTTTTTTGTCCTGAAAATAACGGCTATTCCCCAAACTATGCATCCGCCCTTGCACGATGACCTGCGCACCGTTATCGCTTTGCGGCTTCAGCAAAACAGGGTTCATATCAACGCTTGCTTCCACATTGCAGGCCAGCGCTTGCAAAGCTTGCGCGCGGCCAATTTCACCGCCGCATGGTGTGACCGCAGCATTGTTTGACATATTTTGGGGCTTAAAAGGCTTTACGCGCAAACCACGACGGGTTAAAGCACGGCAAAACCCTGCAACAAGTACAGACTTGCCAACATCAGACCCTGTACCTTGGAACATAATCGTTGCCGTCAAATATCATCCCCTTTTTCGCGGTGATGGGGCACTAGAAAGTCTTTACCATTATCATGCCAGCGCGATGCCTTGATGCCAAAAACATCTGAAAGATTTTGGTCGCTAAGGATAACATCGGATGGCCCTTCACCGACCAATTTCCCGCGATTAAGCAAAATCAAACGGTTACAGTATCGCAGGGCTAAACTAAGGTCATGCAAAACCACCAGCACCCCCTTACCTGCCTGAGCTTGACTTTTTAAAATATTCATCACGTCTAGCTGGTGGGCGGGATCAAGTGATGCGGTAGGTTCATCGGCTAGTATCCAAGGCGTATCCGCCGCAAGTACCCGTGCTAGCATGACCCTCGCCCGTTCCCCCCCCGACAATGTTGTCACGGTCCTATCCCTTAAGTGATCACAATCGGCCAGATGAATAGCTTTTTGGATGATATTTTTATCATCGTGGGTTAGTCGCCCCCACGGATTTAAGTGCGGTAAGCGGCCAAGTCCAACGATATGATCTGCGCGCAAGGGCCAATAAACGGGTGCGCCTTGAGCGGCATAAGCCATGCGTTTGGCTTTATCTTTTATAGTGGACTGCGCTAAATCTATCCCATCAAGCCAAACACTGCCGCTTGATTGTTTTTGTAAGCCCAAAATACATTTTAGCAGACTACTTTTACCAGCCCCATTGGGGCCAATCAAACCAACCAGTTCACCGCGATTAATGGATGCACTGATATCATTTAGGATTATAGTGTCATCAATCGTTAAATGGATATTTTTTATGTGCAGAGCTGTCACCGCATTGTCTCCCGCGTTTTAAAGACAATATACAAAAAAGCAGGTGCACCGATTAGGGCTGTGACAACACCAAGGCGTAGCGGTGTGCCGGGCATTGGTAAACGGGTCATGAGATCAGCGAGCGTTAACAGCACTCCCCCCATTAACCCACTTGGCAACAGAATGCGCCCAGGTTCGCGGCAGATCAGGCCCCGAACCATATGCGGGATCACCAAGCCAACAAATCCAACGCCGCCGCACACAGATACGGCAGCCCCAACACTGATTGCTGAACCAACCACAATACGCAGTTTCAGCATTTGAATATTTATGCCCAGCGTTTGGGCTGTTTCCTCGCCGACACTAAGCGCGTTAAGACCTTGCCCAACATTCGCCATCAAAAGCCAACCAAAAATGATGAAAGGCACTGCAAAAATTACGTCGCTCATCGTTCGGTTTTCAAGGGAGCCAAGCATCCACATCACCATGTCTTGCAGCTGCATGGGGGACTGTGATAAATTCATCACCAGCGATATAGATGCAGTCGCCACCGAACTGATCCCTATGCCCACCAAAATCAGCATCAAAACGCTACTGTCCCGCGATGAAACCATCAGCAAAAGCAGTGTTGCGGCAAGGGCACCCGTCATGGCGAATATTGGAATCATCAAAGGCAGTGTTATGGCAAGCCCTAAGTGAATGGCGATGACAGCGCCCAGAGACGCGCTTGCCGAAACACCAATAACACCAGGGTCGGCTAGAGGATTACGCAGCACACCTTGCAGGGCAGCCCCCGATATACCAAGTGCTGCACCGATCAGAACCCCTAAAAGCACCCGTGGAAGCCGCAGCTCACGAACGATAATTGTAATGGGATCATCCGCATCCCCCATCAAACCCATAAAAACAGTTGGTATGTCAAGGTCAACTCTGCCAAATGTTAGTGAGGCTACGGCAATCACAAAAAGCATGAGCGCAAGTGATAAATTTTTATGCGCATAATGGCTCATTTTCTAGCATGTCCCTTTGTGACTGTTGGTCTATTGAGCACTCTGTTTTCGTTAGTTTCAGTGCGTATTCGTTCTGCGGCATGCAAAGAAAATAGGCCATCACACGCCATATATCCGCTGGGTAAATTAATAGTGGGGATATGGTCTAACATTGATATCAGTCTATCATGCCGTGCGAGGCTCCAATGACTATGAGACTGGATATTAGCTTTAAAGAAGCTAGTAATAAACATATCAGGCGGGTCCATGATCAGGTCTTCTACAGGTAGCTCAAGCCACCCTTGATAGCCTTTAGTGTCGGCGTAGGATATATATCCCGCAAGTTTTATAAGGTCGTTTACAAAAGTCCCTTGGCCTGATGTAAACCCACCAGGTGTCAGATAGGCAACGCGCATGTTTATTGTTGGCAGCGCGCGTAATCGTTTCAAGCGTTCTCTATAATCCGCGATAAAGCGATTAGCCACGATTGATTGATTGAGGATATTTCCAATGTGTTGAATATTTTTCAGGGCTGTTTCTGGGGCGGTGCCATATTGTGTGCGGACCAAATCAATCCCCACTCGTTTTGTAATGTTAGGCATATGGGCCGCGCGGTTATAGCTTTGGACAGCAATATCAGGTTTTACGTCAATCACTTCAGCGATGCTGCTGTAGATTTGCGGTATCCCAACAGCACGGCTTTGATAATAAGAATAAACGGTCGTAGCCTGTTTTGATACCGCTTTGATTTGTGTGCGGTCTGCCATCACTAAAACATATTGATCGGCGCAATAATCAAGTGACACCACAGACGGTAATGTTTCGCCAGCAAAAACTTGAGGCGACAGGAAAGCCACCCCAAGAAACGTGAGACAAGAGTATCTTTTACATATGGATATTATGGTCTTAAATGCTAGCATTATAAAGTTTTTCTGATCCCTACATAGAAGGAACGATCAGGTGTGCCATAGCCCAGAATATGCTGATATTCTTTATCAAAGGCATTATCAATGCGGCCATGCAAAGACCAATTATTTCTAAATTGATAAGATGCCCTTAGATCAAGCCTAGTCCAAGCACTTAGGGTGCCTGCGCCGAAGCTTTGTTCTTCCGCGCCGTTGCGCACCAAACTAGCACGCAGCGATAAAGGGTCTATCGGTTGCCACGTTATGGACCCACTTAACAGATGTTTGGGTTGGCGTGTTTGGGCAATGTCTGTAATGGGATCTTTGGCATCGGTGTAAGTGTAAGATGCTCTCACATCCAGCTGATCACTTAACTGCGCGTCAAGACCAAATTCTAAACCCTCGGATAATCGCTCTGCAACATTTTGGTAGCCACCTGTGAAGGTGAAATCAATCGCATTATTTGCTTTTAAGTGAAAATATGTGGCGCTGAGCTGAATACGGTTATCCAGCAGCATTTGTTCAAGTCCCAGTTCATACCCCGTCGCTGTTTCGGGCTTTAAATCAGCGGTGGGAGCGGTTAGGCCGCAGAAAGTGCAAATATACGTTAATTGAAAGACACTCGGTGACTTGAAGCCTTCGCCCCAGTTGGCGATGAAACGGGTCCCTGAGCTTTTGATCTCATAAGACCCTGTCACACGGGCGGTTGTGGCAGTGCCATATGTTTCATGATTATCGTACCGCAGACCTGCTGTCAGTGTGAGCCCCGTGGTACCCGTGTAGGCCAGTTCGCTGAGCAAGCTATCGATTGCAAAACTTTCAGACCCTAAATTAGAAGCCTTAACAGTTTCATGCTGAGCGCCATATGTCAGTGTCCAATCTTTACTTGCGGCAAATACCCCAAGAATATCTAAATTCACGCGCTCGCCCTTTGCCTGATAACTTTCTGCGCCATTTGTGAAATTCTGCCGATCAATTTCAGCATATTCAACGGAAACCGTATTTGAAAGGCGACCCTCCAATATGTCAAAATAGCCACGCCCAACAAGGGTAAGTTCATCGACATGGGATACTTCATCACCGTCACTAGGACCGAAACTGTCAAAATCGCTTTCATTATCAGAATATCGTGTCATAAATTCTAAGCGTACAGAATCAGAGAGCTTACTGATAACTTTACCTGACAGAGTTAAGCTTTTCAGGCCGTCACTTTCTGGGTTACCATCATTTTCATCGGCGGCTGAAACACCATTTGTGTGGGTACTGCTTGCTGAGACATTATAACCAAAAACTTCAGTGCCCCCGAACATCGTCGCCCCACCCTGCAACGTGTTATAAGAACCTGTTTCAGCAAAAACATCGCCGCCGAAGCCCTCTTCATAAGTTTTGGTTATAATATTAATCACGCCGCCGATGGCATCCGACCCATACAGCACAGACTGCGGGCCACGTAAGACTTCAATACGGGCTATATTGTGGGTATCAAGGGTGCCAAAATTATAGCCGTTGCCAGTTGCAGACGCGTCATTAAGCTGCACACCGTCAATGAGCACAACGGTATTATCGCCGCCAGCCCCGCGAATAGAAACCGAAGCCACGCCGCCAAAGGCACCGTTTTGTGAAACAGCCACCCCGGGTGTCGCTTCAAGGGCACTCAAGACAAATATTTCCTGACTAAGCTTTAAATCTTCGGCTGTAAGAACGGTAACACTGCTCCCAACTTCCGATAAGGGTTGGGAGCGACGATTTGCCGTAACTGTTATAATTTCTAGGTCTAAAGCCACAGTATTTTCTGTGGCCACGAGCGGAAAACTGACTGTGCTTGATAAAATCAACAAGCTTGAGAGAGTATACTTACTATATCGCATGACAAAATCCATTTTTTGCCCCAATGGGCAGATAAAAAACAATATGGAGTTTGCCAACAGATCAGGCCGACAATCTCCGTGATAACGAAGCTATCGCCTTCACGGAGGATCCGTTCTGAATGGCTGCTCCGACCTTCAGATGGGCGACTAAATGGCAGGTTTCCTGGCTTGCAGATCAAACACAATTTCCCAGCCTTCCCACCGTCCAAATATTAGACGTCAGTGGCATTTTGGGGTTGCTCTCTGCTTACAGTTACGGGCATAGCAGCGGCTTTGATTAATATCGTACCGCTTTCCCTTTTAACTTCGGCCTTTAGGGGCCAAAGCACCATCTAGATGCTTAGCTATATGATATGCACGCAAAAGACAAGGGCTAAGTCTTAAAGTTGAGATCAGATATTCGTGAACTGGCCAGTATCACCACAAATATGCGTGAATAACTATCATAAAAGCATCATGCAATACTTGACAATTTCCGCGCGCACTTGCCTTTGGTGGCGCTTTCAACTTGGCGTGAGCTCAGACAGTATCCGACCATGATGTTTGAGATGGTCTTCGATGAATGTTGTAATAAAGAAGTAGCTATGGTCATAGCCTTCCTGCATCCGCAGGGTAAGTGCCTGTTTTGATACTGCGCACGCGTCTTCAAATAAATGCGATTTAAGCTGGTCTTCAAGGAAGCTATCAGCCAAACCCTGATCAATCAGAATGGCTGGAAAATCTGACCTATCCCCTGCTGTTTCCATGAGTTTGCAAGCATCATAGGCGTGCCATGCATCTGAACGCGGCCCCAGATAACCGTTAAGGGCTTTCTCACCCCATGGTACCTGTGTAGGGGTAACAATCGGGGAAAAAGCAGAAATTGACTTGTATATATCAGGGTTCTTGAGGCCAATGGTCAAAGCACCATGCCCACCCATGGAATGCCCAGTAATACCTTGACGACCCATATCCGCTGGAAATTTTTCCGTGATCAATGTAGGTAGTTCCTTGGTTACATAATCATACATATAATAATGTGCAGCCCACGGCGCTTCTGTTGCATTCAGATAAAACCCAGCACCTTGTCCCATGTCATAAGCTTCATCATTTGCTACACCATCGCCCCGGGGACTAGTATCGGGGCATACGATTAACAAACCAAGCTCAGCCGCCATACGCTGGAAACCTGCTTTCGTTGTCGCATTATCCTGCGTACAGGTCAGGCCAGACAAATACCAAATGACAGGCACCTTGATACCATCCAGCGCTTGCGGCGGCGTGAAAACAGAAAATTCCATCTCGCAATCCACCGTGCTGGCTTGGTGCGTGTAAACACCCTGCCGTCCGCCGAAAGTAAGTGTTTCGCTTTTAGTTTCCATTAGAATTCCACCACACTGCGAATGCTCTCGCCTGAATGCATCAGATCAAACGCCTTATTGATGTCATTAAGCGGCATCTTGTGAGTGATCAGATCATCGATGTTGATCTTACCGTCCATATACCAATCAACAACCTTCGGCACATCTGTGCGACCCCGTGCCCCACCAAACGCAGTTCCGCGCCATACGCGCCCAGTAACAAGCTGGAACGGTCGGGTAGAGATTTCCTGACCAGCGCCTGCAACACCAATGATGACACTTTCACCCCATCCCTTGTGACAGCACTCAAGCGCTTGACGCATGGTATTGACGTTGCCAATACATTCAAAGCTATAGTCTGCACCGCCATTTGTAATATCCATGATGGCTTCCATCACATCCACGTCCTTCGGGTTGACAAAGTCAGTCATGCCAAACTTGCGACCCATGGCTTCACGCTCGTTATTAATATCGACACCAATAATCTTGTTGGCACCAACCATACGCGCACCCTGAAGTACATTCAGACCAATACCACCAAGACCAAACACAACAACGTTTGAGCCCGGCTCAACTTTGGCATCAAATGCCACGGCACCAACCCCTGTTGTTACACCGCAACCGATATAGCAAATCTTGTCAAACGGCGCGTCCTTACGCACTTTAGCCAACGCAATTTCTGGCAACACAGTGTGGTTCGCGAAGGTCGAGCAGCCCATATAATGCAGGACCTGTTTACCATCGATTGAGAAACGGCTGGTACCATCAGGCATTAAACCCTGACCCTGTGTTTCACGGATGGATTGGCACAGGTTTGTTTTGGGGTGCAGACAATAATCACACTCACGGCACTCGGGTGTATAAAGTGGGATCACATGGTCGCCTGGCTTCAAGCTTTTAACACCATCCCCCACTTCAACCACAACGCCCGCGCCTTCATGCCCCAAAATGGCAGGAAATGCGCCTTCTGGGTCATCACCAGAAAGCGTAAAGGCATCGGTGTGACAGACACCTGTAGCCTTAATTTCAACCAATACCTCACCGGCCTTTGGCCCTTCAAGGTCAACATCCTCAATTGAAAGCGGTTTTCCCGCTCCCCAAGCAACTGCTGCACGTGTCTTCATCAAATACATCCTTTATTTTGTCTAACTCTAAACGAACCATATGCACATATAGCGAGACCAATAAATAATGATTTCATTATTTATTGATAAGTCGAACCGACACAAATACTTATAGCCAATTGTGGTGATCAATATTCACCGCAATTTGCTATACAGCCACTGCGACGTCATAACTTACGTTATACAGCTACACCTATCATCAGTCATCTTTCCTAGGGGCTACAACATTAACCACCAACTTCGACAACACCGTCGCACGACTGGACCATTAACGTGATGTTCGCTTCCCGTGCTTTATCAATTGCAAACCCAGTTGGGCCAGATAATGTAACGATCAACCCAATCCCAAACTGTGCAACTTTCGCCACTAATTCATAGGAACAGCGACTTGATAACAACACAAATCCATTCTCAAAATCCACATCCTTCAGCGCACACTGCCCGAGAAGTTTATCAAGCGCATTATGGCGCCCGACATCTTCCTTTACTGCCACTATGTTTCCACGGTCATCAACCCACGCAGCCCCATGCACGCTTTTTGTGGTTCGATTTAACGTTTGATGATCCCTGAGTTTCTGTATCGCAGATAAGATATCCACAGCCGAAAATACGTTTTTTTCCCGTGTAATTTTGGGCAATGTTTGAGCAAGCTCATCGATGTTATCTAACCCACATATACCACAACCCGTTATGCCAATGCGCCCAAATCGCATCGCAACAACATCCAGTTTTTGCATGCATGTGTCTGCGATCTTCATTCTTAGCTCAATTCCAGCACGCACATGTATAACTTCAATGGCCTTGATATCGCCCACCGCCTTCACAATCCTCTCGGTGAGCGAGAATCCTACCGCGAACTCAACAAGGTCATCAGGGGTCGCTAACATCGTAGCATAAGTATGTTGACCAAACACAAAAGCGACGGGAATTTCCTCTGGCACAAACCAGCAGTTTTTATCCAAAGCCGCCTGAATATTTTTTATCGGTACTTCGCGCTCGGATGCGGTTCGCTCTCCGATAATCTTTATAAGCGGTAATTGGTCCATGCGGATTTTACCCTCCCCTCATGAAGACCCAATTTTCCTGTAGCCAAGTAACTCATCGCTGTACTCTTGTTGCCATTCTGAGCGATGATTAGCGGGTGCAATCTCGACGGCAGTCACCTTATATTCGGGACAATTTGTTGCCCAATCTGATAGCTCGGTCGTCACCACATTAACGCCCGTATCTGGGTGGTGGAAGGTGGTGTAAACGACGCCTGGCGCCATTCTGTCAGAAATTTGCGCCTTCAGCGTCGTCTCACCTTTACGACTGCGAACAGAGACCCAATGCCCATCAGTAATACCCCTCAGTTCTGCATCAGATGGATGAATTTCAAGGACATCCTCCGCCCACCATTGAACATTGTCCGTGCGACGGGTCTGCGCCCCTACATTATATTGGCTAAGGATACGGCCTGTCGTAAGGATAAGCGGGAACTTGCGATTGGTTTTCTCATCTGTTGGCACATATTCGGTCGTCACAAACAGTCCTTTAGCGCGGACAAAGCCGCCAATATGCATGATCGGTGTGCCATCGGGCGCGTCATCGTTACACGGCCATTGCACGCTGCCTTTTTCATCAAGTGCCTTAAAGGAAACATTCTTGAAGCTGGGCGTAAGGGCTGCAATCTCATCCATGATATCTGATGCACTTTCAAAGCCCATTTCATGCCCCATGGCACGCGCTAGGTCCTGTGCGACTTCCCATTCTTCTTTACCCGTCTGTGATTTCATCACAGGACGGACACGGTTGATGCGGCGCTCGGCATTAATAAAGGTACCATCCTTTTCAAGGAACGAGGTTCCTGGCAGGAATACATGGGCAAAGCGCGCCGTTTCATTTAAGAACAAGTCCTGCACAATCAGAATATCAAGCGCTTTCAATGATGCTTCCACATGCTGGGTATCAGGGTCAGACTGCGCGACATCCTCGCCCTGAATAAACATGCCACGATAATTACCAGCGCAGGCTTCGTCAAACATGTTGGGAATACGATAGCCTGGAACGCCGTCAAGGGGAACGCCCCAAGCTTTTTCGAACTCGCTGCGAACATCATCGTCATCAACAGCGCGGTATCCTGAAAACTCATGCGGGAAAGAGCCCATATCGCACGCGCCTTGAACATTATTTTGACCACGCAGCGGATTTACCCCCACGCCGTTACGGCCAATATTCCCAGTTGCCATGGCAAGGTTCGCCATTCCCATAACCATTGTTGATCCTTGGCTATGTTCAGTCACACCAAGCCCATAATAGATCGCCCCATTACCACCAATTGCGTATAGCTTTGCGGCTGCGCAGATATCATCCGCTGGCACGCCAGTGATCTTTGCTACATTTTCAGGTGCGTTTTCTGCCCCAGATACAAAGGAACGCCATTCATTAAAGGACATTGTATCACAGCGATCTTTCACAAATTCCTCATCCACCAAGCCTTCGGTAACAACAACATGCGCAAACGCATTAATGAGCGCCACGTTGGTGCCCGGCAAGAGCTGGAGATGATGTTTCGATTTTATGTGCGGCGATCGTACGAGATCAATTGTGCGCGGATCACACACAATCAGTTTTGCACCTTCACGCAATCGACGCTTCATTTGCGAGGCAAATACCGGGTGCGCATCTGTCGGGTTCGCACCAATCACAATGATGACATCGGCCTTCATAACAGAATCGAAATCCTGCGTTCCTGCAGACGTGCCATAGGTTTTCATAAGACCATATCCAGTTGGTGAATGGCAAACCCGCGCACATGTATCAACATTGTTATTACCAAATCCAGCGCGGATCAGTTTCTGAACCGCCCAAACATCTTCAGACGTACAACGCGATGATGTGATACCGCCAATAGACTTCACACCGTATTGAGCTTGCGTCGCCTTAAGGCGACTGGCCGCATACGCGGTAGCTTCATCCCAGCTTACTTCGCGCCATGGATCGGTGATATTTTCTCGGATCATCGGTTTTGTGATGCGCTCCTTATGCGTTGCATAACCCCAAGCAAAACGACCCTTCACACAAGAATGACCATGGTTCGCCTTACCGTCTTTGTGGGGTATCATGCGAATGACCTGATCACCTTTTAGCTCTGCCTTGAAAGAACAGCCAACACCGCAATAGGCGCATGTTGTCAGCACCGTACGGTCTGGTACACCGTGATCAATGACCGACGTTTCTTGCAAAGTTGCGGTTGGGCATGCCTGCACACAGGCCCCGCATGAAACACAATCAGACGAGAAAAAATCCTGCCCCATACCCGCAGCCACACGCGAATTGAAACCCCGTCCCTCGATCGTAAGCGCTAAGGTTCCCTGCACCTCGTCGCAGGCCCGCACACAGCGCGAACAGACGATACATTTGGAAGGATCATAGCTGAAGTAAGGGTTACTATCATCAACAGGTAAAGCCTGTTCAGCGTCAAAATGATTATCACCAGCGTTATAACGGACTTCACGCAGGCCAACGGACCCTGCCATATCCTGCAATTCACAGTCGCCGTTATCAGAACACGTCAGGCAATCAAGCGGATGATCAGAGATATAAAGCTCCATCACGCCTTTACGGATTTTAGCAAGCCTTTCATTCTGCGTCGTGACAACCATCCCGTCTTCAACGATTGATGTGCATGAAGCGGGGGTCCCGCGCCTGCCTTCGATCTCTACAAGACACAAGCGGCAGGAGCCAAAAGCATTCAGGCTATCTGTCGCGCAGAGTTTAGGGATGCTGAGGCCAGCTTCAGAAGCTGCCCGCATAACCGACGTTCCCGCAGGCACATTGACCTTATGTCCATCAATCTCAAGCGAGACCTGTTTTTCTGCTACACTTTCAGGGGTACCAAAATCTTTTTCGATTAAAAGTGACATATCACATCCCTTCTTTTACAGTTTCTGGTGTTGGCGCTGTTTTTTGTAACCCAAAATCTTCTGGATAATGCTTCAGTGCACTTATGACAGGCATTGGCGTTAACCCACCCATCGCACATAGGGACGCTGTCGTCATCAAGTCACACAGATCTTCCAGAACAGCTAGGTTTTCATCTGATCGTTCGCCTGCTATCAGCCTATCAATCGTTTCTTTGCCGCGTGTCGCACCAATTCGGCACGGCGTACATTTGCCGCAGGATTCAATCTCGCAAAATTCCATAGCAAAGCGGGCTTGATGTGCCATATCGACATTTTCATTGAAGACCACAACCCCACCATGCCCGAGCATTGCATCAATCGCCGCTAATTCCTCATACCCCATATCGACATCAAATTGATGCGCGGGGATATAGGCGCCAAGGGGTCCGCCAACCTGCACTGTTTTTACGGTCTTATCACTAAGGGTGCCACCGCCAAAATCGTTAACCAGTGTCTCAAGCGTAACACCAAACGCTTTTTCGACCAAACCGCCACGCGCCACATCACCGGCTAACTGGAATGCCTGCGTACCCCGGCTTCTGCCAACGCCGTAATTCTGGTAATAGTCGGCGCCTTCCCTGATGATTGTAGGCACACTCGCCAGTGTCAGCACATTGTTAACAATCGTTGGTTTGCCAAAAAGACCATTAATCGCGGGAATAGGGGGCTTGGCGCGTACTTGTCCGCGTTTACCCTCAAGGCTATCCAGCATGGACGATTCTTCGCCGCAAATATAGGCACCCGCGCCTCGCCTTACATGAAGGGTGAAATTTGTACCTGACCCTGCAATATCTTGGCCGAGAAGTCCCGCTTCTTCCCACACCTTAATCGCAGCTTTCATGGTGGCAATAGCGTGGGGATACTCTGACCGGATATAGATATAACCTGTGTCAGCACCAACCGCATATCCCGCGATCACCATGCCTTCAATAAGAGTGAATGGATCGCCCTCCATCAGCATTCGGTCTGCAAAGGTGCCGCTATCGCCTTCATCTGCGTTGCAGCAGATATATTTCTGCGGCACGTCTTGCTTTAGGACGGTTTCCCATTTGATACCAGTTGGAAAGCCAGCGCCGCCACGCCCACGAAGACCAGATTTCTTGACCGTGTCAATCACAGCATCGGGTGACATGCCAAGCGCTTTTTTTAGGCCAACAACGCCGCCATGCGCTTCATAGTCGGCGATGTTTAAGGGGTCAATAATACCGCAGCGCGCAAAAGTAAGGCGTTCTTGATGTGCAAAGTATGAAATATCTTCCGTTAGCCCATGAGCAAGTGGATGATCACCGCCAGCAAGGAAGTCACTGTCAAACAGGTTGGCAACATCTGCCTCAGCCACGGGGCCGTATGCTATACGCCCCCCTGGCGTCTCCACTTCAACAAGTGGCTCAAGCCAGAGCATCCCGCGCGAGCCATTGCGTACAAGCTCAATATCAAGATTGCGATCATGTGCTTCGGTCATTATTGTTGCTGCAACAGCCTCAGCCCCAACAGACAAAGCAGCCGCATCACACGGCACATAAACGCGCACTGCTGTCATATGTCTCTCCTGTCAGCTTTCGCTGTACTAGCGTTTACCGCACCTGTTTTCATTAAGGCTTTGAGGGCTAAAATATCCAAAGTACCCACATCAACACGGCCATGAAGGTCATTATCAATCATTACAGCAGGACCGAGTGCACAATTGCCAAGGCAATACACCACTTCAACCTCACTGTCGGTATAATGGCCTGCAGCACACTGCTCTTTCGCGTACGCGATCAAGGACCGACAACCAACAGCTTGGCAGGCTTCTGCACCGCACACTTTAAACACAGTTTGTTTGGGCGCGGCACGCTTGAAGTCATGGTAAAAAGAAACAACGCCGTATACTTCAGCGCGGGAAAGGTTCAAAATAGAGGCAACTTCCGTTAGGGTATCGTCACTCAAATAATCATACGCGCTTTGCAAATCATGCAGCACTTCCAACAATGCAGAGGGTGTATTATCATATAAGTTGCAGATATCTTCAATTAACTCAGTCATTTGTTTGTCCAAAAACTCACTATCCAAATCGTCAGAAGTATGTCACAGCCAACTTATAGTATACTCATGTTTTTTAAAACCAAAATATGTGCTGAATCATAGTCCATTTAGAAAAATCCGTTTATATGCAATAAATAAATCATTTGTATACA